>JAKLDX010000099.1 GCA_022703295.1 Candidatus Omnitrophota bacterium | reverse complement strand
AAGGACGGCAGGCTTTTTGAATTTACCGTCCTTATAAACCAGGGGAATGCGGACAGGCTTAGATGCGCTGAGATGGTGCAGAAATACCTCAAAAAGGTAGGGATAAAGATGAAGATACGCGTCCTGGAGTGGAGCGCCATGATAAATGATTTTATAAATAAGAGGCGCTTTGACGCTGTCCTGATGGGCTGGTTCCTGTCGCGCGATCCGGATAATTACGACATCTGGCATTCGTCAAAGACCCGCGAGGGGGAATTCAATTTCATCGGATATAGAAATGAGGAAGTGGACAGGCTGCTGGAAGGGGGCAGGCGCACATTCGATCAGGCGAAAAGGGCCGGGATATATCACCGTATTCACGAACTTATTTATACGGACCAGCCGTACCTGTTTTTGTATTCGCCCGAGGTGCTTCCTGTCGTGAACAAAAGGTTCCGCAATGTCAAATCATCCCCGATAGGTATCGGGTATAATTTTATCGAATGGTACGTGCCGAAGGATGAGCAGAAGTACAAGTAAATTTTTTCGCCATTGAGCGAGGCTGGAACTTCCGGGTCCCGCCTTTCGCTCGTCGCAAATTTGCATTAGGCATGCAAATTTGCTGTGATAAAATTTTGATGGCCAATGAACCTGCCAGCAGTAGGGAGCTATTGCGCAGTTTCATTGTCCGTTCTGAATCGCCATAAGGTATCAAAATTTTATAACATTCGCTCCAGGCGGTCCCCGTAAGTTCCGCCATCGGCAAGGGCGAAAAATTTTAGAGGAGAAGGGGTAATGGAGAAAGTTTTGTTCGGATGGAGCGGGGGTAAGGACAGCGCGATGGCGCTGCGCGAGGTGCTGCGCGGCGGAAAGTACGAGATAGCGGCGCTCTTGACCACGGTAACGGAAGATTATGACAGGATAAGCATGCACGGGGTCCGCCGTGTTCTATTGGAAAAACAGGCCTCAAACCTAGGCTTGGCCCTCGAGAAGGTATTGATCTCTAAATCCGCCTCAAACGCGGAATATGAGCGCAATATGAAACTGGTGCTTGAAAAATACCGCTCGCAGGGAGTCTCATCTGTGGTATTCGGCGATATTTTCCTTGAAGATCTGAGGAAATACAGGGAAAATAAACTGAAAGAAGCGAATTTCAGAGGCATCTTCCCGTTATGGAAACGCGATACGAGAAAGCTCGCGGAAGAATTTATTAGCGCTGGTTTCAGGGCTGTTGTGACCTGCGTTGATTCCAAGGTCCTTGACGGAAATTTTGCCGGAAGAGAGTTTGACGGGTCTTTTCTGGCGGATCTTCCTGCCGGCGTTGACCATTGCGGTGAGAACGGGGAATTTCATTCATTTGTGTATGAGGGGCCGATATTCAGGGAAAAGGTAGCCCTGTCCAGGGGCGAAGTCGTCCTGAGAGATAACCGTTTTTACTTTTGCGATCTTGTGAACGGATAGAATAATATGACGAGATACATTACAAAAAGGGTTTTATCACTGGTGCCGGTATTTTTCGGGATAACGCTCATATCGTTCTTCGTGATCCACCTCGCGCCGGGGAAACCTACGGAACTGGATTCCAGCCTGAACCCTAAAGTCTCCTATGAGGCCAGGCTCAGATGGGAGAAGATAGAGGGCTTCGACAAACCCATTTACATACAATACGCGAAATGGCTTAAAAAATTTATCACTTTCGATTTTGGCCGGTCCTATATAGACAACAGGCCGGTTTCAAAAAAGATCCTGGAGAGAATTCCGGTCACTCTTTTACTGAACATGTCAGCCCTTGTTTTGATACTTGCGATAGGGGTTCCCGCAGGCATAATGTCTGCGATCAGGAGAGGCTCTCTCGCAGACCGCCTTACTACGGTATCCGTATTCATCGGCTTCTCCGTGCCGGAATTCTGGCTTGCGCTGCTTTTGATGAGCCTGTTCGGCATAAGCCTTCATTGGCTTCCCGTATCCGGCATAAAATCCATGGACTTCGAATACCTTACGTTTTCCGGGAAGGCGTTAGATGTACTTTGGCATATGATACTGCCTGTGGCCATCGCCGCCTTAGGAAGCCTTGCCGGGATATCCAGATATATGAGGAGTTCCATGATCGGTGTCATGCACCAGGATTATATAAGGACTGCCCGGGCCAAGGGGCTGGATGAATCGGCTGTCATATATAAGCATGCGCTTAAAAATGCCGTTCTGCCTGTCATAACTATATTAGGGTTGTCTGTACCGGGGCTTATAGGCGGAAGCGTGATATTTGAATCCATATTTTCCATACCGGGCATGGGCAGGTTATTCTACGAATCGGTCATGGCCAGGGATTACAATACTATAATGGGGATACTATCGATAGGGGCCATATTGACCTTGCTTGGGAATTTCCTTGCGGACATAGCTTATTTTTGCGCGGATCCGCGGATAAGGGTAAGCGAGTAAATGAAAGAACTGTTAAAAAATAAAATAGCGTTTGCGGGAATGATTTTTATTCTCGTTATTATTGCGTTCGCGATCTTGGCGCCGCTCATTTCCCCGTACGATCCGACGCAGATAGATTCAAAAGACATCCTGAGCAGGCCCTCCGCTAAACACATATTCGGTACGGATACTCTCGGACGCGACGTGCTATCGCGCATCATTTACGGTTCCAGGATATCCTTATCGATAGGCATCATAGCGGTCGGGATAGCCGTGCTGATAGGCATATTTTTCGGATCGGTCGCCGGATATTACGGAGGGAAAATAGATTCCGCGATAATGCGTTTTGTGGATATGATGCTGTGTTTTCCGACGCTTTTCCTCATATTGGCGGTCATAGCATTGCTGGAACCGTCAATACTGAATATAATGGTGGTGATAGGGGCTACGAGCTGGATGGGCGTTGCGCGGCTCGTAAGGGCCGAGATACTTACATTAAAGGAACGGGATTACATAAACGCGGCAAGATTGATGGGCGCAAGCGATTGCCGGATAATCTTCAGGCATCTCATACCGAACGCGATCGGGCCGGTGCTTGTGAGCGCTACATTGGGGATAGGGGGAGCGATACTCATTGAATCGGCATTAAGTTTTCTCGGGATAGGGGTTCAGCCTCCTACGCCGAGTTGGGGGAATATACTGATGGACGGCAAATCCACGCTCGGAGTGGCCTGGTGGGTTACCGTATTTCCGGGGTTGTTCATATTTTTTACGGTCTTGTCATATAATCTCTTAGGTGAGGCCCTGCGCGATATTTTCGAAACCAGGCTGAAATAAAGATCGGGAGGAGACAAAATGAAAAATACGTATAATTTGATTTCAGGATATTTTATTGCGATTTTGATCCTGGTGCCATGTCTTTTATCATGCGGTATTGTCTTTGCGCAATACGATTCCGTCGATGGGCCGATCGTGAGAGATGCGAAAAAGGCGCTGGAGACAGGCGATGTGAACATAGCTCTCAAATGGGTCCAGAAAAAAGACGAACCGGAAGTCATGAAAGTTTTTGGCGAAACCATGGGCTACAGAAAGCTTACCCCTAAAGTGCAGGAGCTTGCCGACAATAATTTTTTTGAAGTTGTTATACGGCTTAACAGGGCCGGCAACGGAGCTCCCTATGAAGGATTGAAGCCCGCCGGGCTTATCCCGCCGATCGTTATGGCGGCGGATAAGTCGGTATCAACTGCTTCATCAAAGGACCTCTTTGGCATGCTGAGCGACGCGATGTATAAGAAGCTGAACAAAAAGTTTGAGAAGGTTATCCTCAAGAGGAATTTCGATGATGACAATGTCGAGGCCGGAAGGGAATATGTTAAGGCCTATGCAGATTTAATGAATTATGTGGAATTGATTTCAGGCGAGGGCGCTTATGAAAATTTTTCAGGGTCTTCTTACAGGAAAAAAACGGAGCCGCGCAAAAAATAATGCCCGAAAAGATACTGCAGGTAAAAGGCTTAAAAGTACATTTTGAAACTCCGCATGGTGTCGTCAGGGCAGTCGACGGCATCGATATCGATGTCCTGAGGCACGAGGTTTTTGGGCTTGTGGGGGAGTCGGGATGCGGAAAGACATTGAGCGCGCTTTCTATCCTGGGGCTGGTAAGATCTCCGGGCAGGATAGCCGGAGGCCATATATATTTTAACGGTGCCGATATTGTCGGTAAGGATGAGAGATCCCTTCGGAAGATGCGCGGAGCGAAGATAGCGATGGTCTTTCAGGAGCCCGCAAGCGCTTTCAATCCCGTTTTTACCATAGGTTATCAAATCACAGAAAGCATCCTGGCGCACCAGAAGATCGGGAAAAAACGCGCCGAAGAGCTATCGCTGGAATTTCTTGAAAAGGTCCACGTGCCGGATCCTGTAAGGGTGTACCACGATTATCCGCATCAATTGTCGGGCGGCATGAAGCAGCGCGCGATGATCGCCATGGCGCTGGTAAATTATCCGCAGTTGCTTATTCTGGATGAACCGACGACCGCGCTGGATGTCACCATACAGGCCGGGATACTCGAGCTTTTGCTCGAGATCAGGCAAGAAGAAGATGTGTCGATGCTCTTCATAAGCCATGATTTTGGCGTGATCGCGAAGATGTGCGACAGGGTCGGCGTTATGCATAAGGGCAGGATCGTTGAATCGGGGGCCGCGGGCGATATCCTTAATAACCCCAGAGAAAGATACACGATTTCGCTTTTGGAATCAGTAAAGGCACTTTCATGATAATAGCGAAGTGTACGGATCTGAAAAAATATTTTCCTATCCGCAGAGGATACATGAAGGAGGCTGCCGGCTTTGTCAGGGCGCTTGACGGTATTTCGCTGGAGATAGAACGCGGTGATTCATACGGCATTGTCGGCGAATCGGGATCCGGCAAGACTACGCTCGGTAAAATAATGCTCGGCATATTAAAGGCGGATTCAGGCATAGTGGAAATGGGCACGGACAATATACAGGCCATATTCCAGGACCCCTATAACAGCCTCGATCCGAAGATGAAGATAGGAGATATAATAG
>JAKLDX010000098.1 GCA_022703295.1 Candidatus Omnitrophota bacterium | reverse complement strand
CAATGCATACTGCGCCTACAGGAATAGCGGCAATGTACCTGTCGCAGCAAGGAATATCGCGCAGGGCGGCGTTTCATGGCGTTGATATGTCGCCGGTTGCCAATGAAGGCCGCGCCGTTCAATTGGAATTCATACGTAATCTTATAGATAAAGACCACTTCAAGGTAGGGGACACGGAAATAACCAGCGAATTTGTAATAGCGAACAGGGCAAATGCCATTAAGGTGTATCAGGAGCTAGGGTTATATCTGGCTACACTGATAGCCGTTCTTGACGATTGTTATGATGATGAAAACCGGCTCGATTCTGTCATTCTTACCGGAAGATGCGTTGAAACAGAAGCCGGCACGCAGGCGATGATAGAAGGCAGCGCCCGCAAAGTACTTAATAAATGGTATCCGGAGAGTTCAAGGATAGGCATGCATCTTGCGTCAGACCTTGCGCAAGGCAACAGGACGATAAACGCTTTCGCACAGGCGCTCGGTGCGGCATATTTAGGTAACCAGGCGCTCAGGGAAAGGCATTTGGCGGCAGTCACAGGACAGGCAACGAGACAGGAAGCTGCAGCAGAATATGATGTCAAGAGCTTCCCGGCGGGCACAGGAGACTATAAAGAAGTAGTTGTGGGAATCCCGGGAGTTTCCGCGGAAGAAGATGCGAAAAATATAGCTGCGGTGAAAGAGCTTTTGGGAGATACCGCTACAGTGAAGATAGTAAGCGATGCCGGTAGCTTCGAGCAATATGCAAAAGCAAGAACCCTGACCGGCATAATGATAGACCCGAGCATCAATATGCGCGCGATGCCTGCCGAAGAAAAAGAAGCCCTGCTGCGCGATATAAATCTTATTCGCGACACCAAGGGCGTGATATTCACTTTAAATGAGATTTCCGTAAAGACGAAGACGCGGGATGAGCTCGTCGGAATATTGAAAGCGATAGCGGCGAATCTCGAACGAATGAAGGCCGAGAATATTGACGAGGCTATGAAGCTGGCATTACAAAAAGAGAATTCGAATTACCTGGCGAAAGTCAGGGCGCTTGCAGATCAAAGAAAGGCCGAGATCGCGCCTGTTTACAACGAAGGTATAGATACCGTCAGATATTGCGCCGCACCTCGTGCCATAGGTACTACAGAGGGCACGGCGAAGCACGATCAGTTCGCGTTCGATAATTTTGATACTACCGCAGGCAAGGGATTCTTCAACTACTTCATCTTCGGCGATACGGTAAAGACCAGGGATGAAGCCGTCAGGTACATCCAGGCGTGCGGTTACAAAGGCGATATCAATAGGATAAAGTTCATAGATAAGACCGGATTGACATATGAACAGTTGGTTGCCAGGATAGCCGCAGAGACAGGGTTAAGAGCCGAAGACGTCGGTATCCGCGCCCTGGAAGGCGAGTTCGATCTGTCCCAAATCTCGACGGAAAAGATACCCGGGACGCTCTTAGAAATATCGTCCGTTACCATAAACGGCCACAAGATATACGCGGCGATGAATTCTTATCAGGCACTGTTAAAAGTAATGGCAGGGGATCTGGATGTTCCGGGCGTGCTGGACGGAACGCTTAAGGGCGCGTTCAAATATCTGCCGCGCACTCTGCCGATAGATTACGGAAGAGAGCTCGAGGCTTATCAGAATGCTGTCGCTCAGCTGTTGAGCGCGGCGTAACAATATAAAAGGCTAAAGGAGAGCCTTTTGAAAAAATAGCATAAAAGGGGAAATCCCCTTACCTGTCTTCGCCCTCTTAGGGGTCAGCCAAGCGGCCTTTAACGGGGGCGAAGATAAGGTGCTATTCCAGACCCCAGCGATGGAGTCTTTTTGTGTCATTTTATGTTAAGAGATTAGAAACTGAATTTTTCAATTAATCTATTAGCATATAATTAATATAATATATGGAAGAACAAAAAAATAACAATATAAAGCTTTTCATGGACCTGAAGAGCCCACGAAATAAAGGGTGGATTCGTATCATTTCCCTTATTCTCGTTGTGACCTTCGCCTACCAGGACGTAGTGTGGGCGCAAGGCGGCGATCCCGTCTGGTCTAAGCCTGTTGTTCCCGCAAATGTAAACGGTAATATAACTGTCCCCAAAGACATTGCGACAATAAAGGAAGTCTATAGTGCGCCTTTAGAGGCAAGTGGCAAGGGCCAGGGGCCAAGAACGATAATCAATATCCAGGACGCCCACGCCTCGATAGGCGCGCAGGAGTCCATTACATCCATACTCGACTCCTTAGTTACTAATTATGACCTGAAGATCGTGGCAATAGAAGGCTCATCCGGCTATGTGGATACATCGGTATTGAAAACATTCCCCGATGAAAAGATCCGCAAGGAGACCGCCAAATACCTTGTGGAAAAGGGGAGGATGTCCGCGGGTGAGTTTTTCTCCATCGTATCCAATAAGAATATAGAATTATACGGCATAGAGGATAAAGAGCTATACAGGCAAAACCTCGACCAGTTCCGCAAGGTATATGAAATAAATTCATCCCTTAAGCAAGATATGGATAACCTGCTCCTGGCTTTAAAGGCCCTGCAGGACAGGATATATTCTGACGACCTGAAACGCCTTGAGGCCAATACCGTCCTTCACCAGGACGGCAGGATAACATTTACCGAGAGATGGGGCCTTGTCGTAAGGCTTGCCTCGAAATACAACCTTAACTATACGAAATGTCAGAATCTCTCCAAGCTTGTGCGGAGCCTGGAACTGGAGAGGTCTATAAATTTCGAAAAGGCTAACAGAGAACGCGACGTGCTTATCGATGAACTGAGCAAACGAATCGCGAAACCGGAGCTTGAGCAGTTAGTATTGAAATCGCTTGCCTTTAAGACGAACAAGATCTCGAAGACCGAATTTTACTCATTCCTGCAGGGCCTCGCGCAAAAAACCGGCGCCAGCCCGGCCTCGTACAGAGACCTCATAGCATATACGGATTATATAGCACTGTATGAATCCATAGATCTCGTGGAAATATTCATTGAGGCAAAGCAGTTCGAGGACTCCGTAAAGGATAAGATATTTGCGGACGAGTATGAAAAGAAGCTGAATGATATATCCCGCCGCATCAACTATATCAAGAATCTATTGGAATTAAGACTTACGAACGGCGATTTTGAATATTTGAATAAAAATGCCGGTATGTGGAATGCGGCCTCAGTAGCTGAATTCCTGAAAGAGGCCTCATTGAAATACCGTGTAAGGTTGGGGGCCGGTTATGACCTGGAGAAAATATTCAGGAGCGTAAATAAAGCCCTGGAATTTTACGCTACCGCGGAAAGGCGCAATCAGGCGATCCTCGCCAATACGATAAAAAAGATGGATGCAAAAGGCCAGACCGTGGCGGCCCTGGTGACAGGCGGTTATCACTCTAAGGGATTATCCGAACTATTGCGGCAGAACAACACATCATATGTCGTTATCATGCCTAAATTTGACGCGTCCAAGGGCGATAGGCCTTACGTGACGATATTGACGAACAAGAAAGACGAGTATTCAGGCCTGATCGAATCCGGCAGGTATCAGGTCCTGACAGATTCCTGCCTAAAAGATTCCCTGCAGGACTCCGGAAGGGTAGAGGCCTTTATCAGGGATATAATAGGCACGAGCCTTAAAAAAGCTAAAGACGAAGGTAAGGATGTTCATGCGGTCGTGGAATTATGGATAGACAGCTATCGGGTTTCTTATGAAGATCTGAAAAAGAGAGGCCTTATAAAGCAGGTGCAAGGCACAAGGGGCAAGGAGCAGGCGAAAATTGTTTCGGGAGGTAATGGTACGGCCGGCGACACGGTTATTGCCAATACGGCAAGCTTCCCGCAGGATGGCAACGCGGATGTGCTGACGCCCGCCGATTTTGCGCGGATAGCGCATGAGATGGCAGGTGAAGGCGCAAAGAAGCTGCCCCAGGCCCAGCCCGATAACCAGGTTATCGATGATTCTGTCGCCAGAGATATTCTGCGTACCTACTATGGGATAGAGGCAAAAGATATTTTGGGGATAGAATCAACAGTCGGAGGCATCGGCAGTCAATACAGGCCTCTTATAATCAGGACAAGACAGGGCAGGAGAGTTCTGAGAAGGGCCAACTCTTACGACAAGCTGGACGCGGTTAAATTCATAGTCTCTTCCGTGAACAGGGCAAGGGCCGGGCTCGCAAATGAAGGCATAAAAGTGCCGGAAATCTACAGGAATAAAAAGAGCGACAGCCAGGGCGCCATGGGCTATATCGCGGAATATAACGGCAATTTTTATACGCTGGAAGAATATCTCGAAGAAGGAGGCGCAGCACCTTTAAATACCGCGGAAGGCGAACGAAGGTCTTATTGGTCTTTGGGTGCCCTGGCCGCAAAATTCAATAACGTATTTACGGACTTTTCGCCGGAAGGGAGTAACGGTTATTATCCGCGCGAAGTGATAGGAGGCAGGGTAAAGGCAAAATTGCCGAAACTTTATGAGCAATTGACTAAAGCGGCTAAAAGTACGCCGGGGCAGCTGACAAATGAAGACAGGCTGTTCATCGAAAATTTCGAACTATTAACAAGACAGATAGATGTATTCCGGGTCAACTACCCGCAGGGCCTGGGACAGGACTGCGTGGTGCACATCGATATCCGGTTCGAGAATGTTAAATTCGACGTCGAAGGCAATATAGTCGGGCTCTTTGATTTCGGCTGGACGCGCCGGGATAACCGTGTCGTTGAATTCAATAATATGGTCATGGGGTCGCCGGATCATATGTACAAATGGAATAGGCTGGTGACATTATTACAGGCCTACCAGGCTAATGCCGGAAGAAAACTCACCGAACAGGAGATAAGGGCTATCGTTGAAGTGGTCCGCCTGAGATTCATAGAGGATTTGAGCTCCATGAACAGCCGCAGGTGGCTCTCCGATGAAGAACAGATCCGGTGGTGGCGTAATTATCTTGAGACTTTCAGGCAATTTGTAGCTGATTTCAGCG
>JAKLDX010000097.1 GCA_022703295.1 Candidatus Omnitrophota bacterium | reverse complement strand
GTAAGGGTCGGTGACCGCGTCAGCCAGAATGACGCGATCGCCAAGGTAGGCCGAAGCGGGCGGGCAAGAGAGCCGAGCCTGCACTTTGAAATACGAAAAGACGGCAAACCGCAGGACCCGGAAGAGTACCTGCGTTAAGGTTAGGAAATTTTTAATATGTTCAGCGAACCGGTAATAGGAGAAAGGTTTTTCGGAAGAGAAGATGTCCTTAAGCTTCTGAATAAACGGGCCTCCGACTTAAAAGACGGCTACCGCCAAAATGTCGCACTGACAGGCCAAAGCCTTGCCGGAAAATCTTCCATAATACTGCAATTCCTGAATACCGCCAGGGAAGACGGATTCATCCCGATATACGTTGAGGTGACAAAAGAAAATTTCGAATCTTTTGCGGATAAATTCATCGCCACAATGCTTCACAACGCGTTGCTGAAAGCAGGTGAGCATGCCGGGATCGAGATGGAAGACCTGCTGGAAAAAACCGAGAAACGCCTGCCCAGGACATACTCTTCCGTAAAACAGGTCAGCACCTACATCGAGCGCAAGGAACTGGACAACGCCTATTCCGGGCTTCTCGGTCTTACATCAACCCTTAAAAACGAACTTGGCATGCCGTGCATTGTCATACTTGACGAATTCGACAATCTCGAGGGTCTCGGTATAAAAAATCCTTTCCTGGGATTCGGCAAGGTCATAATGGTCCAGAAGGATACGATGTACATAGTTTCGAGCTCCAGGAACGAAGCAATAAAGAAGATAATATCGGAGAAACTATCACTTCTGTTCGGGAATTTCGAGGTCGTGAAAGTCGCGAATTTTGACCTGGCGACAGCCGTTTCATTCCTGAGCGTAAAGCTGGCGGAATTCGAAGTTGAGAGCAGGCTGAAAAAGTTCCTCGTCTCGTTCACGGACGGCAACCCTTTTTACCTGGATAAACTGGTCTCGAGAACAAAAGAGCTGGCTATCCTGCGCATGACCAGTTTTATAGACAGCGATCTGATCGCCGAAGCCATCCTCGACCTGGTCTTTGACTCGGGCGGCTCGATACACCAATATCTGACCAATTACCTGCTGGAACTACTTGACAGTAAAAATAAAGACGCCCAGATGCTCATATTGAACAGCATGGCGGACGGCCAGACCAAAAGAGCGGAGATCGCACGCAACCTGAAGATGAAACAAGCCGAAGCGTCAAAATTACTGGCGCGACTGGCTGAACTGGGCATAGTTTCCAAGAACGGGTCGTTCTATAATATCGACGATTCGATGCTGGCGTTCTGGCTTAAGTCCGTTCACAGGCGCCGCAAGGAATTTTTGATAGGCGGCATTTTCGATAAGCTGCCTATCTTTAAAAACGATGTGGTATCGTATATAAACGATTTCCTGAAGGAGTCCGACAAGAACGTTATCACGCGGCTGACTGAATTATTTGACCTTTTTTCCGATGACCTTGTGCAATTCGACTCCCGGCAAATACGGCTGCCGCACTTTACCAGGATCGAGCCCAGGACCCTGGCCGATTCAAAGCCATTCATCGCGGCATCTTTCAAAGGCCAGACATGGATGATACAGCCGTTTGAACGGTACGTAACGGAAAACGATATTATATATTTCATGCGCAGTTCAAAAACGATCGGGAATAAAATATCGAACAAGATCGTCATCCCTCTGTCGGGCATAGACGAGAACGCAAAATTACTTGCAAAAGAACTTAAGATATCGATCTGGGGCACTTCCGTTATCGCCACGCTCATGAAGATCTACGGAAAGAAGGGGCTCATAATATCACAATGAAGATACTTGTCATATCTGACACACACATACCAAGAGTAGCGCATGATCTGCCTCAAAAAATATACGATGAGATCGAGAAAGTCGACATGATCATCCATGCGGGCGACTTCGTGGAAAAAGAGATATTTGACAAGTTAAGCACGCTTAAAAAGACAAAAGCGGTCTACGGGAATATGGACCAGTCGGAACTGAGGCATATACTGAACCAGAAAGAGATCATCGGGGTGGGCAAATTCAAGATCGGCCTTATCCACGGGCATGGGGCGCCGCGGGACCTGATCGATACGGTGGCTGGAGAATTCAGCGGAGTGGATGCCGTTATATTCGGCCATTCGCATGAGGCGACGAACATTGTCCGTGACGGGGTTTTGTTCTTCAACCCCGGGAGCCCGACAGACAAAATATTCGCCACGTCCAACTCCTACGGCATACTGGAAATAACAGATAAAAGTATCGAGGGGAAGATCATAAAATTATGAAAAACGAAATACCCGTTATAAAAATTGAAGGTAAGACCCTCCCCGAGGCATGGGAGAAGGCTGTCCTGGCCACATGGCAAGACGGCCTGGATATAAAGACCGAATATGACAAGGCCGGCGATCCGATGAGCAAGGATTGCACTATGATAATGGTGGTGAATGAACCCATGTCCGAGCCGCGTATCCACAGGGCTTTTCCCGGAGGGTTGGAAGACCTGGAGATATACAGGCAGGAGGTGGTATTCGGCATACACGACCATTGGATAAAACCGGAGGAAGGGAAGTGGACTTACACCTATCATCAGAGGCTTGCCGATTATAATATTGAAAATAAGAAAATAGACCAGATCGGATACATTATAGACAAATTAAGCTCTACGCCGTACTCGAGGCGCGCTCAGGCCATCACCTGGAATCCCGGCACAGACCCTGTGACCGATGACCCGCCGTGCCTGCAGCGCATATGGTGCAGGCTTGTGAAAAGCGCTGACGGAGATTATTCCCTGAACATGAACACGCACTGGCGTTCCAGAGACGCGTACAAGGCCAGCTTTATGAACATATTCGCGCTGACGGACCTGCAGAGGACGATGGCCGGAGAGATAGCGAAAAAGCTCGGCTCCAACGTAAGCGTCGGCCGTTACGTTGATATAAGCGACAGTTTTCATATCTACGGCAGCTATCATGATGAATTTAAAAATTTCCTAAAGATGGTCAAGGACAGATCCTTCGAGGAGAGGACCTGGGCAAGTTCTTTCGCCGAGCCCTTCTTCGAGGACGCCAAGGTCAAGCTTGAAAAGGAGAGGGATAATGGATAAGCTGTGGGCTCCGTGGAGAAGTAAATACATATATATGCGAAAGCAGAAGTCCTGCATCTTCTGCGGGAACGAAAAAGGCAGGAACAAAAGCAGACATATCATAGCGCGTACAAAACATTCCTTTTCCATGCTGAACCTGTATCCTTATAATAACGGCCATGTCATGGTGGCACCGTACAGGCACGTCAAAAGTTTTGAAGACCTCACCGGGCACGAGACGGCCGATCTGATGAAGCTGGTCGCAAAGACCAAGGTCACCATAGATAAAAAATTAAAACCGGACGGATATAATATAGGAGTAAACCTCGGTAAAATAGGAGGGGCCGGTTTCGCGGGACATTTACACATCCATATAGTACCTCGCTGGACCGGAGACACCAACTTCATGCCTATATGCGCCGATGTAAAAGTGGTTTCCGAATCGCTTGACGCGATGCAAAAATTGCTTTCTTCAGAATAATACGGGTAAAAGTATGCTTAAACGCCGTGATCTTGAAAAGAGAGAAGAGCTCCTGGCCTCCTATGCCCAAAAAAGCAAACTGAGTAAAGGAAGGGTTCATAAGGAAGAGGAGCACCCTTATCGCTCCTGTTATCAGCGCGACAGGGACAGGATCATATATTCAACGGCGTTCAGAAGGCTGGAATACAAGACGCAGGTTTTCGTCAATCATGAGGGCGACTACTATCGCACCCGCCTGACGCACACACTGGAAGTCTCGCAGATCGCAAGATCCATCGCCAGGGCGCTACGCCTAACGAAGACCTTGTGGAGGCCGTAAGCCTGGCCCATGACCTCGGGCATACGCCGTTCGGCCATTCCGGAGAAGACGCCCTGCATGAACTGATGACAGAGCACGGCGGGTTCGACCACAACACTCAAGGCCTGCGAGTCGTGGATTCTCTTGAAGAAAGGTATCCGGACTTTCCCGGCCTAAATCTCACGTATGAAACAAGGGAAGGCATCATCAAGCACTCAACGCCGTTCGACAGGCCCAGGCCGGTAGTGCCGTTTGAATCCACCCGATCACCTATCCTCGAGATACAGGTAGTAGATATCGCCGACGAAATAGCGTATGATAACCACGACCTGGATGACGGCATAACAAGCGGACTGATAAAGGAAGAGGACCTTAAGTGTATCGGGCTATGGCACGAAAAAGACAGGGAGGTCAGGAAGAAATTTCCGCACATAAAAGATAGTATAAGAAAATATCAGGTCATCAGGGCCCTTATAGATCTTCAGGTGACCGATCTATTGAACCGAACAGAGTATAACATCAAACGTTTTAAGATATTGAAGGCTCAGGACGCTACAAAGATACCCGAAAGGATTGTCGCGCCGGGCAAGGAAATGCAGGCCCTGCGCGCATCGATGCGCGCCTTCCTCAAGGACAAGCTCTATCAGCATTACCGCGTAATAAGGATGTCCAATAAGGCTTACAGATTTATAACTAGCCTTTTTAAAATATATCTGGATAAGCCAGAGCAGCTTCCTCCCAACACGCAAGGCCGGTTAAAGAAGGAGGGCGCCCATCGCGTTATATGCGATTATATAGCGGGAATGACCGACAGATATGCCCTTGACGAATATAAAAAGTTTTTTGAGCCTTACGAAAGGGTTTGAGGACATGCGAAATAAAAAAATCGTAACATTGATTCTTTTAGCGGTTGTTGTTCTTCTCTGTAACGTAGTGAGCGCGGAAACGATATACCTTAAGAACGGCGGAGTCATACGCGGGAAAGTCGTCGATACCACCAAAAGAGAAGTCATCATCGATATCGGCGGCGGCACCGTATCCCAGGATGCCGGGACTATAAAGCGGATAGACGAAGATACCGTAGAAGAGACCACGCAGATACCGGAGAAGGCGATAAGGGCCCCAAAGCCGCGT
>JAKLDX010000096.1 GCA_022703295.1 Candidatus Omnitrophota bacterium | reverse complement strand
AACGGCACAAGCGAGGAGCCGTCTCCGACAGAACCGGATAATTTTTACAAGCTTAATTTTAAGACCTATAATATGGCCATAGACCTGTCCAGGGTGATGAAGAAGGATAACATTTATAAAAAGACGAGGGAGATGACGATAAACGAGCTGAACAGGGAGATCGACAACGCCATCTTGCAGAAGATAGACCCGACGCCGCTCTACGTGGAGATATATAAAAAGATAAACATGTCCATAGCTTCATTTGCCCTTATACTGATAGGCATCCCTCTCGGTATCAAGGCTCACAGGAGCGAAAAATCCATAGGCTTCGGGATAAGCCTGGTGCTTTTCGCTATATATTGGGGCGCTTTCTTAAGCGGGATAGCGCTGGCATTAAAAGGGACGGTCTCGCCGTTTTTAGGTGTTTCGCTGCCGAATATCATATTCATCATATTCGGGATAATCCTGTTCATAACTACGTCGAGGAGATAAGGACAAAAACCGGAGGTGTGTTTATGGGTTCCAGGAAGCAATATGCTATTAAGATGAAACAGAGAGAGAAGCGAAAAAAGGCCAGAAATAAATTGTCGGCCAAGGGGCAGAACCTGTCCGATTATTATTACGGAAAGTATTACATAAAGCTGGGTGCGCAATAAAAGATGAGCAATATTTACGATATAGCGATAATAGGCGCCGGCCCGGCCGGCATGACGGCGGGGCTTTACGCGTGCCGGGCAAGGATGAAAGTATTGCTTTTGGAGAGGATGGCCTGCGGCGGACAGATCTTAGTGACGGACCGTATAGAAAATTTTCCGGGATTTCCGGAAGGTATCAGCGGGCCCGAACTCGCCGATTGGATCTTTAAACAGGCTTCGCATTTCGGGCTCGAGACAAGAACGGCAGACGCGAAAAAGATCATTTTGAGCAAAGGCCGGGGCGAGCCGTTTTACATCAAGCTTTCCGAAGGCGAGGATGTGACAGCCCTTTCTTTGATAATAGCTACCGGTGCGAGGTGGAACGAGCTTAACGTCCCAGGCGAAAAAGAGCTTACTGGGAGAGGGGTCTCCTATTGCGCGACATGTGACGGCCCGCTTTTCAGAGGTAAGGACGTTGTAGTTGTGGGCGGGGGAGATACGGCGCTGGAAGACGCGCTATTTCTCACTAAATTCGCCAATAAAGTTACGATAATCCATCGCCGGGACAGGTTCAGGGCAACGAAGATACTGCAGGACAGGGTGGCCGCAAATAAAAAGATAGAGTTGTGCCTTAACTCGGTCGCGGTCGAAATCACCGGAAAGGCAAAATGCGAGAGCGTAAAGATAAAGGATGTAACCGGCGGCGCCGTCAAAGATCTGCGCGCGGACGGTGTTTTTGTATTTATCGGCATGAAGCCGAATTCCGAAAATTTTAAGGAGATAATCAGGGTAGACGAAAAAGGGTACATCATTACAGACGATGATATGCAGACGTCCGCTGAGGGAATATTCGCCTGCGGGGATGTCAGAAGGAAGTTATTGAGACAGGTAGTCACCGCGACAGGGGACGGGGCCACGGCCGCTTTCAACGCCGAACATTACGTCGAGCGCCTTCGCGGTGCCGAATATAAATAGTATTGACGCGAAGTTTCTTTTGTGTTAACTTAATTTTAATATTTTTCGAAGAATTCATAGGCCCAAGGAAGGAAAACAGCCCGAACTATTGCTAAAAGTCGGGTGAGGGCGTTAGAAGGAAACCTTTTGGGGTTTCCTTCTAAGGAATGAAGGTTTCGCAAGGCATGCAATTGTCGATTGAGTACTGGCCGCAGCGAAACCGAAATGACCAGCGCCGAGGTAGCTCAGTGGTAGAGCGCTGCCCTGAAAAGGCAGGCGTGGCAAGTTCGATTCTTGCCCTCGGCACCATTTTTTTGCTGCGCCAGAAAACGGCAAAAAATCCAAAGGAGGCAGCTCTTTTCAGAAGGTCTTCCATTTAATATTCCTCACATAACAAAAAACGGAGGCGTATATGATCGACGATATTTTTAAAGAAAAAAGGGGAGTTAAACGAATCCGTTGCCGCATATCGCTTAAACAAGAGAAGAAAGATTTTCAGGCGAAGCCCATCGCTTTAAAAGAGGCCATAGCCAAAAATATAAGCTCGCAGGGCCTGTTTTTTGAGACAGACAAAAAACTTCCGCTGGGTTCAGAGATAAGGATGCAACTAGTTATGCCGGGCCTGGGCAGAGATATAAACGTATCGGCAAAGATTGTCCGTATAGAAGAGGTAGAGCTCGATACCAAATTCGGCGTTGGTGTAATATTCGTGAATATCTCCGCCGAGGACAAGCAGTATATAGTTCAGCACATAGAGCAGATGGACATTGTCAGGCTTTTGGACATAGCCAGAGAGAAGGGCGCGTCCGACCTGCATCTTACCTGCGAATATCCGCCCGCCGTACGCGTAAACGGCGAAATTTCAACTATGGATATGGTTAAATTAAACGCCGAAGACCTGCGCAGGATCGTATACAGCATCATGACAGAGAGCCAGATAACGCAATTTGAAAAGGATAAAGAGCTCGATTTCGGATTTTCCTCCGGCCCCGCAAGCAGATTCCGCGTGAATATACACCAGCAAAGAGGGTCCGTGGAGGCGACATTCAGATTAATAGCGTCCCGCATTCCGTCTATCCCGAACCTTGGCCTTCCGGCAGTAGTGGAAACGTTCGCAGGGCTTACCGAAGGCATCGTTATTGTGGCAGGGCCGACGGGCAGCGGCAAGACGACAACGTTAACTTCCATGGTCGACACAATAAATAAACAGCGCGAAGCGGTTGTCATATGCCTGGAACGCCCCATAGAATATCTGCATCAGAATATTAAAAGTATAATAAAGCAAAGGGAGATAGGTGTTGACACGAACTCTTTCTCCGCGGCCTTGAAAAGCACCATGCGGCAGGACCCGGATGTTATCATGGTAGGTGAAATGGATGACCCGGAAACCGTTAAAACGGCTATAACCGCCGCAGAAACCGGTTATCTGGTCTTGACCTCTTTACACGCGCCAAACACGACACAGGCCATAGACCGCCTGGTCAGTAATTTTCCCGTTGAATACAAAAAAAATATCCTGTCACAATTGTCGCGCTGCCTCAAAGGTATTGTAATGCAGCTGCTTTTGCCCCGTAAGGACGGGAAAGGCAGGGTAGTGGCGACAGAGGTCGTAATAGCCAATGAAGCTATCCGCCGCGTCATACGCGATGACGACATGACGCAAATGATAAACATTATTCGGACAGGCGCTACACAGAAGATGCACTCTATGGAGGATTCTATCCGAAAGCTATATGAGAACGATATTATCAGTAAGGAAACGGCAGAGACATTCTCAGCGGAATTCAAAAAGTCGCTGACTTTAGAATAGCGTTAAGTTATAAAAAAGCTAAATTTGTAATATTGACTATTTTTAATTATAATATATAATATAATCAGCCAAGAAAACGGCTAAATTTTTTTATTAACTTACTAAAAATATTTAAAAAGTAAGGCTAGAATACAAACGGCGAAGAAGGCCCATATGAAAAAGATATTAATTACCATGTCTCTTACCATGCTATTAAGCCTATTCATAGCATCCGCATCTTTTGCAGGGGCATCATATACCTATTACGATAACCCGGCTCACCGGATTGCCTCGATGATTTTATCGGAACCTAACTCGGCCGGTAATATCAGGTACTACTATCTTGACGAGGACTGGAAGGGGCAGGGGCATGGCCGAATATCTAAAATCATAAGGGCAGAAAAAGATGCATATGGAGCGATCGCCTATAAGTATAGATATTACGACAATACGGACTTGATCAGGTTCAGGTATTACTACCAGGACGTTGCCTGCTCAAGGCTGCTCTATCTTTACGAATATATATACGATTCGAAGAATGATCTGAAGGCAAAGATATGTAAAGAAGCTTATACGTATTTCACAAACGGAAGGCTTCAGTCTAAAAGGCTAAGCGCGCCGGACTCATCCGGAAATTCATATTATCGCTATCTCAACGAGGACTGGAACAAACAGGGATACGGCAGGATCGAGGCGTTTACCCGCGCTGACGGCAGGTATCGCGTTCTGAACTATTACGGCACCACGAGCCGCATCTTTCAAGAAAGAGAATATCCGTTCGAGTGCGATCCCTATGTCGATGGTGCGCCCCATTCTATTTTATTCATCCATTACGATAATGCGGCTAATCGGATCAAATACAGAGTGGAAAATACCACCTATTTCCATTACGTAGATGAAAGCTGGAGCGGGCAGGGGTATGGCCGGATAAATAAACAGGTGAACATATCACCGGTACTAGGCTCGCCCAATGCAATTGGATATGAGTACTTCCAGAATACGAATATCGTCCGGTATAAATATTTCTATAACGGGTATGAATGGGTCGGCGATAGTTTCGACAGGTCCCAGGATATAAAATTGATAGGGCTTAAGCTAACGTATGAATACGATATTAACGGCAATCTGATAAAAGGGATATTGCCGGACGGAACAATTTTAACCTACCATGCGAGCGGCCGAATAAAAACAAAGACGCTTGCCATTGCCGACGAAAACGGGATCATCTTTTATAGTTATATAGATGAGGGGGACCAGTATGGCCGAAGGGATAAAGTAATTTTTGATAAGGCCGATGAGAATGGCGCGATGGCCTGCGTATTTACCTATTTTGGCGATACGGGGTTTGTCCAGTCCCAAACCTGGTATAGAGATTCCGGCTTCACGGATTTGATAAAAACGGACGTGTATATCGCGCCAGGAATCCTCGCGAAAAAGACACTGAAAGACGGAACGGTTTTGACATTCTACGGCAGCGGTTATGTTGCGACAAAGACACTCGCATCCGCCGACGCGCAAGGTAATATTACCTATCTCTACGGCAATGAACGCAAATACTATGAAAATTACGGAGAATACGCCGGGTATCATGGGCAGATTGAAAAAGCGATCAGGGGTCAGGCGGATAGTGACGGAGCTATCGCTTATGAGTATACCTATGGTTGGCGCGATACATGG
>JAKLDX010000095.1 GCA_022703295.1 Candidatus Omnitrophota bacterium | reverse complement strand
GCGCTGATCTCTCATTCATGCCCTTCACTTTCAGTATCTCTTCAATACCGCTATCCCTTATCTTATCTATAGTGCCAAAATGGCCCAAAAGGGCCTTCTTTCTTTTCTGACCTATCCCCGGGATACCGTCAAGCTCTGAGGTTTCAATATTTTTTGACAGCAGGCCCCTATGGTACGATATCGCGAACCTGTGCGCCTCATCCCGTATCCTCTCCAGGAGATGCAGCGCCTTGGATTGTCGCGGAAGAACCAGCGGTTCTTTCTTATCCTTAATATATATATGCTCAAATTCTTTAGCAATGCCTATCACGGGCAAGTCCGGCAAGCCGAGTTTCTCCAGCTCAGCGGAAGCCGCGGCGAGATGGCCCTTGCCGCCGTCTATCAGGACCAGGTCCGGCAGGGCCTTATTTTCTTCCAGGGCCCTTGAATATCTCCTGCTGACGATCTCGCGCATCATGGCATAATCATCTATTCCCAAAACCGTCTTTATCCTGAATTTCCTGTATTCACTTTTTTTAGGCCTGCCTTTATAAAAACATATCATCGACCCCACGGCCTCCTTGCCCATGATATTAGAGACGTCGAACGCCTCGATCGCGGTCAGCTCTTTCTTTAAGCCTAAGATATTACGCAGCTCATCGAGCTCTTTCACCGGGCCGTAGCTGACGGACCTCTCCTTGATCGAGCCGAGTACCTCTATCCTGTTTTTGATCTTCGCCGCCTCTTCGAAATTTTCTTTTCTGGCCGCTTCGGTCATTTTGCCGGTAAGTATATTCAATAATTCCTGCCGTCTGCCCTCGAGGAAAAGTTTTAATTGCTGCACTATCTCGGCATAACTTTTTTCATCAACCAGGCCGGCGCAAGGTGCCAGGCACTGTTTAAGATGATAGTTCAGGCATGGGCTTTTGGCCAATTTACCGCAACTCCTCAACGGGAAGATCTGACGTAGCATTATCACCGCCTGACGTAACAGATTGGCGCTTGTGTAAGGCCCGTAATACGCGGCCCCGTCATCCGTTTTTTTTCTTGTAATGAACAGCCTGGGGAATTTTTCGTTGACGGTAAGTTTCAGCATCGGATAACTCTTATCGTCCCTGAGCTCTACATTGTATTTAGGCCCAAGCTGTTTTATCAGGCTGTTCTCATATATGAGGGCTTCCGCTTCAGTCGCAGTAGGTATATACGAAATGTCATTTATCTTCCGGACCATAAGGGCTATCCTGTCGCCAAGATTACGGCCGGAATAAAAATAACTGGATACCCTTTTCTTCAGATTGGCGGACTTGCCGACATATAGTATCTCGCCGTTTTCGCCCTTCATTATATAAACACCCGGGGAGCCGGGCAGCTGCCTTATCTTTTCTTTGTAATCCATGCCAGGAATTCTTTCGTTTCTTTGACATCAAACAAATAACTTGCCGCGAAATACGTAACCATCCCTGCAGTTATGATCGCGAAAAGGCTGAAAAAAGACAACTTGGTAAAAAATAAGGTAGCTATTTTCAGCATTGCCCCCATCAGGAT
This sequence comes from Candidatus Omnitrophota bacterium, assembly GCA_022703295.1. Classification (GTDB taxonomy): domain Bacteria; phylum Omnitrophota; class Gorgyraeia; order 2-01-FULL-45-10; family 2-01-FULL-45-10; genus JAKLDX01. The sequence goes on along the minus strand of JAKLDX010000095.1, from coordinate 3,528 downwards.
GCCCGCCAATACAACTTTAGAGAAAGAGACCGTTAGCGCTCTTGCCCCCAGATATCCGATTCTTTTCTCCAGCAGTATAAAAAGAATGACGAAATTCACCGTGGCAGCTATCGAAGATGCCAGGGCCAGCCCGCCTAATTTGAGCGGAAACATCAGAGTAATATTCAATACAAGGTTCAGGCCTACCGATATAAGCGCTGTCTTCACCGGCGTCATGGTGTCGTGCATCGCATAGAAAGCGTTTACGAGTATCCTGGTGCCCCCGCAGGCCACCAACCCTATGGCGTAGAAAAAGAGGGCACTGGAAGTTATGCCCGTAGAATAAGATGTAAAAGCCCCCCTTTCAAATAATACTTTTGTGATCGGTGCCGCCAATACCATAAGGCCTATTGTCGATGGAACCAGTATAAAAAATAAGCCCCTGAGCGAAAATAACAGCATGTCCTTCAACTTATCCATATCTTTCATCGCGACGTGCTTTGACATCGCCGGGAGCGAGGCCTGGGCAAGCGCTATGCCGAATATCGCCAAGGGCATCTGCCATACCCTGTTCGCATAGTAAAGGGCCGCGACGGCGCCTTCACCGACTATACCTGAGAGCGATGCTAAGATGGTGCTCACAAATACGTTCACCTGATAGACGCAGCTGCCAAGGGCGCGCGGCACCAGAAGGATGCCTACTTTTTTAGCTTGCGGATGCGAAAATTCTTTCGTCAGCCGCATCTTCCAACCACTGAGATAAAGCGGCGGGAGCTGTATTACCAGCTGCAAAAAACCTCCGGCCAGAACACCCGTCGCAAGCCCGAACACATTCTCGCCGAACCACATGGCGCACATTATCATGGAAAGGTTCAGTAGGCACGGCCCGAAAGCAGGGGCGGCAAAATATCCGAGAGAATTGAGCACCCCCATGAAGTAAGCCCAGACGCCCACCAATATCAGGAACGGGAACAGGACCCTGGTAAGCGTGACCGTAACCTGAAATTTCTCGCTGTCCGAGAAAAATCCGGGCGCTATCAGTTTAACTATTAAAGGTGCCCCGATCATACCGAGCACGGTCAATATGACCAGGGCCCAGAAAATAATATTAAATATGACCTGAGACAGGGCGAAGAATTCCTTCTTCCCCTTTTTTGTCAGCTCTTCTGTAAGGACAGGCACTATCGCGGAATTTGCCGCGCCTTCGCCTATAAGGTCCCTCAGGAGGTTCGGTATCCTGAAAGCGACTACGAATGCCTGCGCGTATATGGCAGTGCCGAAGAACCCGGCTATGACGATATCCCGCACAAAGCCCAGCACCCTGCTTACAGCTGTAGCTATCCCTATAACTCCCGTAGATTTTATTAAATTTTTTTTCGACATAAAAATATTGACCCGACCGGCCCTTCGTGATATAATGCGACAAAATTAAACACTAACAAATCGGAGGAATTAAAGTTGCCAATAGAAAGATCCGCTTATAAAGAGTTAAGGAAATCCAAAACAAGGCATCTTCGGAATATCGCTACCAAGTCGGAATTAAAGACATTAGCAAAAAATTTCGATAAATTGGTAGCGGCCAAGAAAACCGACGATGTCAAAAAAGATATAAATTTTCTTATCTCAAAAATAAACAGAGCTGCCTCAAAAGGGGTAATTAAGAAAAATACTGCTTCCAGGAAAATATCCCGCCTTATGAAGAAGCTCTCTTCACCCGCCAAGACATAGTTTCATTACGGCAAATTCCAGAATAAGGAAAGGGTTGTACTTCGTCCTTTTTATCTCAAGGTCTGCTGCCAGCAAAATCTGCATTTTTGCCGCGATCAGCCGGATGTCGTGTTTCTTAAGGTGATCTAGGAATTCCGCGGAGTATTTTCTGCTTATTCTCAATATACCTATAATCCTCGCATCGTTTTCGCCTTTGCCGGACAATATTTTTGCCCTGGCAAGCCTTTTAAAATACCAGCACAATATCCCGATTATCTCGTGAGGCTTCTTGCCTGTCAGCAAAAGCTCCGATATTATATCCATAGCTTTACCTATATTATTGTTTCCTATGGCTCCGGCAAGATCGAAAGCAGATGTCAGAACGCTCCTGCCCAGGACTTCTTCAACATCGCGGCCCGTGACATTCTTTCTCTCTCCGGAAAAAGCAATGAGCTTCTCCAGCTCATTGGTAATATACGCCGCGCTCTGCCCTTCAAGCTCCTTAAGCACATCAACGGCGTCGGCATCTATCTTCTTATCCTGCGCCTCAAGATATTGCTTTATCCATGTCAACAACTCATTTCCTGCGGGATAGCCAAATCTTCTTATCTCGGCGAATTTATTAAGGTCACCGTAATCTTCCAATATGGAGTCGTCCCATGCGTCCAGGACCAGATATGAGGACCTGGCCGGATCTCTGACATACTCCACAAGGCGGGACTTGTCTTTCGCCGGCAGAGAATCGAACCTTTTCACCACAACAAATCTTTTATCGGCTATGAAAGGCATCGTCCTGACATAATCCAATATTTCTCCGGCGCTGGCCTCGTCGCCGTAAAATACCTTATAGTCAAGCTGTCTTGCGGATGGTTCCAGAAGACGGGAACTCAGGTCCTTTAAGGCCTTTTCTTTCAGCTTATCATCATGGCCTACAAAGAAAAAAGTGGAGGGTTTTGTGCTTACCATGCTTCTATGGTTCTTTCGACTATGCGCCTTGAGAGGTCAGTTATTGCATTCGTTATTGCAGCGCTTTCCGATAAAGAATTGGTACTATATGTAGTTTCACCGGCAAAACCATCTTCCTTCCAGACAAGCTTGCCGGCTTTTAAATCGGTCAATTCTATATTCACTATAAGTTTTATCCTGTATTCCAGTACTGTATTATTTGTGTAATCATACCTCAGCGGCTCACGCTGGAAATCCATGAGCTCTCCCCTGAGGGCCAGGTCGGCATTTTTCTCACTCGCTATTTTAAGGTTCCCGTCTCTGAGATATTTATTTATCACCTGGGTGGTCAGCTCGTTTTCCATGCCCGGCCTGTACCCCCTGTACATTCTTGTATTGTCCTGTTCTGCGGTTACCTTTATATTGTTCTTGAAATTATCAACATAGATGGTCTTGAAATTAGACGGCAGCAATGATTGCGTAGTATACCCGCAGCCGGAGACAGCAAGGGCTATGCCTATAAATAAAACACCGATTTTTTCAAAAAAATATTTATCCATCTCTCCACCCTCTTATTTTTGAATAACTAAATAAGTTCTTTTTCTATGCCTTTACAGGCTCTTCTTTCTTCTCAAAATTTAACGGCGACCAGAAGTTCTTCTTGGGTTTTTCTTCCGCCTTCTTCGGCTCTTCCTTCTTGGTGAAATTCAGAGGCGACCAGGGTTTCTTTTCAGTCTGGGGTTTTGCGTCTTTCTTGTCAAAGCTAAGAGGCGACCATGATTTCTTTTCGGACTTTACAGCACTGGGCTTGTCTTTACCGCCAAAGCTAAGCCATGCCTTCTTCTCTGTCTTCTTAACTTCCTCTTTAGTCTCTTCGGGGGTTATGGGCGTCTGGAC
>JAKLDX010000094.1 GCA_022703295.1 Candidatus Omnitrophota bacterium | reverse complement strand
AGTGAAAGATAAAGAAGCGAGGGGTTTGTGTATTGTTGATTTGGACTTTGATGAGTATTTATCGGTAAAGCATCGCAATTCATTTTTGGGATACACTGATTATATATCGCTTGAAATCTATCTTTTTACAGAAAAGCCCATGGGAAAATTTCTCGAAGTTGTTTTATTAGGATATCCAATACCGATAAAAAAGTTAATAACACAAATGATTGATATTCTTCAAAAATTATTCAAGATTAGGCTTGCTAATTAACGTTTAGGTTGGGGTATGCAATGGGTGGATTTTAGATCAGATATTATTTTTAATGGGAACAGCATCTCTTTTAATGAGAAACATTTTGTTGCTAAATATTTAATGCGTAACAGCAAGATAAGGGATCTGAATATTTTTATAAAAGAGATTGAAGATATAAGCGCTTGCTTATCAACTGACTATAGGTTAAAGGCCTGTGGGCATGATTTTATTAGATTATTCTATTATGCAGTTAAAAAAAGAAAAGGTCATAAAACTGGTTTTCATGATGAAGAAACATTTGCTGGTTCGTTATGTGCATGTTTAGAGGTTGTAGATATCGAGAACGAGAAATTATTTAAAAGGGTGTATGATCTGTAAAATATCAGTATTTGTGGGGTAGCGGGGACGAGGTAGTGGGGACGTGTCAAAAAGGGACACACCAGCGTAGAATTAATGGGGTCAGGTCCGAAGGGGACACCCTTTGAGGGATAGGGAAAGAATATGAAGGTATTGATCGGGGCGGTGATAGGAGGAATAATAGGATTTGCGGTGGGGTATTTCGGCAAATGCGCGTCAGGGGCATGCCCGTTAACAAGCAATCCTATTATCAGCACGCTTGTCGGTTCTGCTATAGGCGCGATGTTGATGATATCTAAATAGGGTTAATAGGGTCAAGTTTGAAGGGGACAGGTTGAAATTTTTCGGGTGACGCGGACGATGTTATTTAATTTCGCCGAAGGTATTGAAGGTGGAAATGGAATTATCTATAAAGCGAAGGAAAATTTTTACGGGTGGTGCGAGCGAGACTTTTGGATGTTGTTAAATGGACGACAGGACATGGGGGTTGAGCCGTAAAATTTTGATAAGGTTTAAATACCCCGAATATATTAGAGCAGTAGCTATCATAACAACAAAACGAAACGGAATAGATTAATTAAAACTAAAAATTCTTGATATCAAAATTAGGCGAAACCCCCTGGCCTGGCGGCCATTTAATGTTGGAGCGGGTTGAAGCCGAAAAGTTTCGAAGGAAAGGCTCGATGAAGGAAGCGATAGAGAAAGTTGCCAGAAGGATAAATTTGACGGAGCCGGAGATGCAGGAGGTCTTCGACGAGATAATGTCCGGCAAGGCGGCGCAGGCGGATATAGTCGCGTTCCTCGACGCGCTCCGGAATAAGGGCGAGACCGTGGAAGAGATAACTGCCGCGGCTAAAGTAATGAGGGATAAGGCCCTTTCTGTCTATGTTGACGGCGAGATATTGGTCGATACCTGCGGTACGGGCGGGACAGGCATAAACACCTTTAATGTATCCACTGCTGCGGCGCTTGTCGCCGCCGGATGCGGCGTGAAGATAGCCAAGCACGGCAACAGGAGCGCATCCGGACATTGCGGGTCGGCCGATGTCCTTGAGGGGCTCGGCGTGAAGATCGACATACCGCCGGAAAAGGTCGCCGCGAGCATACAAGAGGTCGGCATGGGTTTCATGTTCGCCCAGGTGTTCCACGCTGCCATGAGACATGCGGCGGAGGCGAGAAAGCAGCTGAAAGGCCGGACGATATTCAATATCCTGGGCCCGCTTTCCAATCCGGCCGGCGCCAAGGCCCAGGTGATGGGCGTATACGCCATGAATCTGACCGAGATAATGGCAAGGGTCCTGAAGAACTTAGATATCAAAAGGGCATTTGTTGTGCATGGCATGGACGGCCTCGACGAGATAACTATTACGGACAAGACCAAGATCACGGAACTGGAGAGCGGCAGGCTGAAGACCTACCTTTCCGCGCCCGAGGATTTCGGCGTAAAAACAGCGCAGCACGGTATCTTAAGAGGCGGCGGTGTGAAGGAGAATGTCGAGATCGTTCTTTCGATATTGAAAGGCGAGAAGTCTCCGAGGCGCGATGTTGTCCTGATGAACGCGAGTGCGGCAATCATCTGCGGCGGGAAGGCGAAAAATACCGGGGAAGGCATGAAGATGGCGGCCGAATCCATAGATTCGCTCAGGGCTATGGATAAGTTAACTAAACTGATAGAGTTCACAAATAAATAATATGATACTATCGCGGATAATAGAGGAAAAAAGGCGTGTCGTGGAAGAGGCTAAGAAGGTGAAGCCTCAGGCAGAACTTGTTCGCGAGGTCAGGAACATTTGTGTCCGCAGTTCGTTCAAAAAAAATATATCGAGGCCGCATCATATAAATCTGATAGCGGAGATAAAGAAGGCGTCGCCGTCAAAGGGGATATTGAGAGGGGACTTCAACCCGACCAAGATAGCGATCACGTATCAGGCGCATGGCGCCAGCGCGCTATCCGTTCTGACCGACGAAAGGTTCTTTGAGGGAAAGCTTGAATACATAAAAAAGGTCAAAGAGAACGTATCTCTGCCGGTGCTGAGGAAAGATTTCATACTCGACGAATACCAGATATACGAGACCGTTGCTTCAGGCGCTGATGCGATGCTTTTGATAGCGGAGCTGCTTTCCACAAACGAGATAATCGGTTTTTATAACCTTGCCAATTCCCTGGGGCTGGACGTCCTGGTGGAGGCCCATAATGAAGAGGATGTGGAAAAGGCCCTTGCAACCGGCTGCTCTATTATAGGTATAAATAACAGGGACCTGCATTCGTTTAAGGTTGACCTGAGCGTTACGCAGAAACTTATCAGGATGATCCCGCAGAACAAGGTAAAGGTCTCGGAAAGCGGGATAAAGTCTTATGAAGACGTGATGTTTTTAAAATCTCTCGGCGTGAACGCGGTGCTGATAGGAGAGGCGTTCATGGAAGCTGACGATATCGCGGCAAAGATGCGGGAGATAATGAGGTACTAGAGAACTAAAAATTTAAAACTAATAACTAAAAACTTATGTGTCCTTCGGACCTGTATAGTTAGTTTTAAGTTTTCAGTTATAGTTTTTAGTTTTAACATTTAAGTTATTAGTTAAAGAGTGCTATGACACGAATCAAAATATGCGGGATAACGAATAAGAAAGACGCGCTGGATGCGGCCGCGCTAGGCGTGGATATACTGGGATTCGTCTTTTACGCGAAATCCAAAAGGTACGTCGAGCCCAGGACGGTTGGTGATATTGCCAATGAGCTTCCTCCGTATATAGGTAAGGTGGGGGTGTTCGTAAATGAAGCGAAAGATAAAGTGCTGCAGATAGCGGAAGATACCGCGCTGGATATCCTGCAATTCCACGGCGATGAAACACCGGATTATTGTGACGGCTTCAGGGATAAGTACAAGGTCATCAAGGCATTCAGGTTAAAAGACAAGAAAGGCCTGAAAAAGATAAACGATTACGACACGGATTTTATATTATTGGATACATATAAGACCGATTCCGTGGGCGGGACCGGCGAGACTTTTGACTGGGGCATATTAAAGGATTTTGAGATATTAAAACCCGTCATATTGTCGGGAGGGCTTAACCCTTCCAACGTGGCGAAAGCCATAAAAGAGATAGCGCCGTACGGCGTTGATGTTTCTACCGGAGTGGAAGACGCGCCCGGCAAGAAAGACTTGAAACTTATGAAAAAGTTCGTAGAAAATGTAAGGAAACTTGACTGATGCTACCCAATAAAAAAGGATATTTTGACGGTTTTGGCGGCAAGTTCGTCCCGGAGACGCTCATGGTCGCGCTGGAGGAGCTTGAGAAGGAGTATTCTGCGGCAAAGAGAGATAAGAAGTTCGGCGCCGAATTCAACTGCTTGCTGAAGGATTATGCCGGCAGGCCTACGCTGCTTTATCATGCGAAAAGGCTGACGGGCCATCTCGGCGGAGCTAAAATATATCTGAAACGTGAAGACCTGCTGCATACGGGTGCGCACAAGATAAACAATACTCTGGGACAGGGGCTTCTTGCGCTTAAGATGGGGAAAAAACGCGTCATCGCTGAGACCGGCGCAGGACAGCACGGGGTGGCGACCGCCACTGTAGCGGCCCTCTTTGGCCTGGAATGCGAAATATTCATGGGCGAAGAGGACATAAAGCGACAGGCCGTGAATGTTTTTAAGATGAAGATGCTCGGCGCGAAAGTAACGCCGGTCTCTTCCGGATCGAAGACATTGAAAGACGCCATGAACGAAGCGATACGGGACTGGGTGACGAACGTCCGCTCTACCTATTATGTCATAGGCTCTGTCGCCGGGCCGCATCCGTATCCGATGATGGTGCGGGATTTTCAGTCTGTTATCGGCAAAGAGGCTAGGCGGCAGATGATCGCGAAAGAGGGGCGGCTGCCCGATCACATAGTTGCGTGTGTCGGCGGCGGAAGCAACTCCATGGGCATATTTTATCCCTTCCTGAACGACAAAGTAAGCTTCGTAGGCGTTGAAGCTGCCGGGCTTGGGCTCGGCACCGGCAAACACGCCGCGACGCTCTGCAAGGGCTCCGTAGGAGTTCTGCACGGGTCGAAGAGTTATCTATTGCAGGACGCGGATGGCCAGATTCTGAACGCGCATTCGATATCGGCGGGCCTCGACTATCCGGGCGTGGGGCCGGAACACTCGTATTTCAAAGAAAGCGGCCGCGCGAAATATGTCGCTGTCACCGACAAACAGGCGCTCGAAGGGTTCAAGATGCTGACAGAGTGCGAGGGCATAATACCGGCGCTCGAATCATCGCATGCTGTGTATCACGCGAGCCGGATGGCAAAGCGGCTTTCGAAGAACAAGAGTATTCTCGTCTGCCTGTCAGGCAGGGGCGATAAAGATATAGATATAGTGAGGGGTGTTCTTTAAAATTTTTTGCCACAGCGCTTAATGTGCTGTGTCGAGTGGTTTGTTCGGGACGCGAAAATTTTGACCATGCAAAATTTTC
>JAKLDX010000093.1 GCA_022703295.1 Candidatus Omnitrophota bacterium | reverse complement strand
CGGCTGTTTTACCTGTTTTGCCTCAGGCGCCGGGGGCCTGACATTTCTCGATATGGATTTTCCCGCCTCTACACCTATCGCGTATATAACCACCATCAGCATTATTACGCCTATGGAGACGAATACAAGCTTCTCCATGGTGAGGGTCACCGCGAACTTATTGTCGATGTCAACCTTCGGGAACATCTTGCCGAATTTGGAAAACGGTTTTTTCGGCTGTTCCAGCTCGAAAAGCTCTTTTTGAAAATTTTCCTCTTCCATTTTTACCTCTTTTAAAGTGGCGCTTATTATAACATAGTCTTTTGCAAAAAGCAATTTCAACAAAGCCTGTGCGTTATTTGCCGGTATCCATTGAAACGGCCGAGACGTTCAGCCTGAATAATTTACCCGATATCTGGATCGCCGGAGTCTCGACATTGCCTTTAAGGCTTACGGAAAGGCTTTTCCAGCCGTCCTTTTCGTCCCTTAATAGCACTCCGGACATCTCGCCCGGCATTTTGCTTGTTATATTGCCGGCAAAATATATTGTTATGTCCGTATCTACCGTGCCGTCGTCATACAGAAGGCCCTTGATCGAAAGCCTTATCTCGTCGCCTGCAGCATCGAGCCTATTTATCCGGATGCCGTTTTTAGCAAGGGTTACCTCTCCTGAAACTTTTGTATAGCGCCACTTACTCTGAAAAGGGACGGATGCGAGGTTCTCGATATTGCTGTAATCGGCCGTTTCGGCCTTGCCCTCTTTGTGAAAATTTACATTTTTTAGATCAAAATCGAGAGATGACATTTTGGGAGGCAGAAGGGTGTATCTTATTTTAAAATCGGATGATTCGGCAAATAATCCCGCCCCCGTTTTTTTATTTAATATGTTCAGCTTGTTTGCCGTAAATTCGCCCGCAGGCTTGCGGACAAGGTCCGTATAGGTGATATTCATATTATGCGTAGCGGCAAATATTGATATCGCGAGACGATCGAAAAATAAATAGAAACCCAGGACAAGGATCGCCAGGACCGCTGAAACCTGGACTAATATCTTTTTATTCATTTTGCTTTACCCCCAGCATATTTTGTCAAAATCGCACTTTCCGCACTTGTCGTCGTCCCGCATTTTCAGTTTTTCGAACCGCAATTGCTGTATATCGCGCCAGACGTTTTTGATAAGGCCCTCTACTTCCTCGACCATGCTATCCGAGATCCTGACGCTTTTCGAAACGTGATCTCCTTTTCTGTGTCCTTCTTTCCGCAAGTCTTTTGAAACCGGTTCTATGAACAAAAGGACCCCGTGCCCGACCCGCTTGCCCTGCGATGCTTTTTTGTCCTTCTCGAAAAGAAGCTTATAGCAGACCAGCTGCCGCAAATACCCGTCGCAGTCAGAGCTTGAAAGGTCACTGCACTTATCGATATTTTTCAAATGGCCGTCGGGGTTACCGGTCTTGTAATCCACTATCCTTACGACCTTTCCGGCCTCGTCCTCCCACTCCACCTTATCATATTTTCCGGTGAAGACTATGTTCTCGCCGATAGTCACAAGCAATTTTTTCTCCAGGCTTATGGGCATGACCGCTTCTCTGGCGATATCGGAAAACCAGTTTTTGAGCGTTTCGACTTTATTCAGGCACTCAAGCTCCATGGTTTTATCGACCCCCTGAAACGTAAGCTCGCGCCTGAAGGCTTCGATAAAGAATTGGGTGTTCGGGAATTTTCCTTTATCCATGTAATTTTTGTATGTATCTTCCAGGGCTTTGTGGACACAATTTCCGAATACAAGGCTTCTCTTTTTAGGGCCGGGCAGCTTCAGTATGTCATTATATAAGAATTTCCTGCGGCAGGTTATATAGGTATTAAGCCTGGTCGGGTTGAGAGACATATTGGACACCATATCTTTCAATACCTCTTCGGTCCCGATGAACGGGTCATTCAGGTCCGTAAGTTCAAGGGATTTTTCCAGCAATTCCTCTTCGGGGATGTCTTCCGGCGATTCTTTGTGTATGTCAAGCTCGCCCAGGTACAGGCTGGAGACGGAATCCTCGTTGGGGCTGGCAGTAAATATCAGGTTGGACTTTGCCCTTGTTGTGGCGACATAAAAAAGCCTGGTCTCGTCATAAAGCGCAAGCTCTTTAAGCGCCTCTTTGCCCGTTGCCTTTTCTTTGGTCTTGAACAGGTCATGCGGCAACTTTATCATCTCCGCGATCGGCCTTGCCGGCCAATTCCTGTTATGGATGCAAAACGGTATTATCACCGAGTGGAATTCGAGCCCCTTGGAGCCGTGAGCGGTATATATACGCACCCCCTCCTGTGTCATCGTCACCAGGCTGCCCTGGATCGGCAGGTCGTGCTCGTTCCTTGTCTTGAGGTCCAGCATGAAATCGTCCAGCCTTAAGGCAGGTTTTGCCGTGTCGCTTATTTTGACCATATTAACGAAAGAAGCCAGCGCCCGCAGCTGGCGTATCCGTAAGATGTTATTATCGGAATATTCTTTGAGAACGAACCGAAGCATCCCGGAATACTTTATAAAATCAGTCAATATGCCGTGTACCGGCCTTGTCCTGGCGTCAGATAAGAGGTTCCGGATCGCCTGCGCAGCCTTTTGAATAGTATCCGGCTTGTCGAATTTTATATCCGTCTTCTTAGAGGAAAAATACTCAAGAAAAACCTCCAAAATAGAAGGCAATTTGCCCTTGAGGTCCCTTTTTTTATTATTCACAAAACTCACAAATCTCAGTATGTCTGCCTGAGGTATCTCGAAATAGTCCGAGGAAAGCACCTTATACAGGGCGAGGTCTTTTATTTCGTGTTGGGCCGGGTCGATGTGGGCCAGTTCCAGCACGTCCAGGATCTGCCTGACGCGCTTTTCGCCTCCTATATCCTCTTTTCCGTCCGTGGCATATGGTATGCCTGCCTGTAAAAAAGCGTTGACGATCTTCAGTATGTCATTTCGTTTTCTGACGAGTATGGCTATGTTGTTGTACGGGTGCGCGCGTTCTTCTTTACTGATGCCCTTATCGAGCTCGATATTTTCCTTTAGCTCTCTCACTTTGTCTATGATGTATAAAAGTTCCTCTCCCTCAGTCGAAAACTCCCTGAAAGATATCTCCTTTTGGCCGTAATCTTTCACTGCTTCCAGCGATTTGGCCCCTACGCGCTCTTTATCCGGAATGAGCTTTATTATCCGCGACGATATCTCTATCAGGTTCTTTGAAGATCGGTAATTGTTTTTTAGCTGTATGGTCTTGATCTTCGGCAGGCGCTGGGCCAGTAATTTGAAATTCCCGACGCTGGCACCCTGAAATCTGTAGATGGACTGGTCATCGTCGCCTACGCAGCATAGGTTGGGATCCTTGTAATCAAGCAGCGTGAAAAGCAGTTCAAGCTGGGCGAGGTTGGTATCCTGGAACTCGTCTACCATGACATACCGGTATTGTTCGCGGTATTCCCGGCCGAGAGAGGCTTCCTTCTTCAGGGCCTCGATAGCGAAAAGTATCATATCGTCAAAATCGTATCTTCCCCTTTCATCAAAGACATTCTTGTCCTTGCCTTCCTTGAGCTCTTCATAGCGGGCGTAAACTATTGCCAGGGCGCGCAGGCGCTTTATATATTTTTCTTCCATGTCCAGATATGCCCCGCCCTTGCTTGTCAGGTATTTATCCAGCTCTTCGGGGCGTATGCCGTCTTTTTTCAGGTCGCTTATCTTCTTCAGGGTCTCCCGTAAGTACGTATATGGCGCGCGGAAAGGCCTGATCTCTTCGAGCCCCTTGGTATTGTCCAGTATGTACTGGATCGCCCTCATCTGCTCGATATCGTCGAGCTGTATCTTGTCGCCTACATAATTAGCGGCTTCTTCCGATTCCTGTATTATCGAATTGGCGAAACTGTGGAATGTGCAGACCTCCACATCATAGCCCGGAAAGCCTATAACTTTTGCCAGCCTCTCCTTCATGGCTTTAGCGGCTGAATTTGTGTAAGTGAGTATTATTATGTTTTCTGGCTTTACGTTTTTTTTGGCGAGTATGGAACCTGCCCTTACGGACAAGAGCTGCGTTTTGCCGGTGCCCGGCCCCGCAAGGATAAGTAACGGGCCGTCGACCGTATCTACAGCCAGTTTTTGTTGGGGGTTAAGCTCGTTATAGAATTTCGAAAAATTGCTCATATTTTACGAAGGATTAAAGCGAAACGCGCTATGGGGATTTTTTAAGGATCCGCGTTATCTTGGAAATGAGCTTATCGTCCCGGGTATAACTGTAGCCCGTTATGGATGTTGCGCGATGCGCTACCAGTATCTTTGCCCCGACAAGGTCCTCCAGTGCGGCCTTCACTTTTACCCGGTCCTCTCCTATCCAGGTGGCGATGCCCCGGGGAGTGTCTATGGACGATTGGTTCTCATGGAAAAAACGCAGGATCTTCATGTGGACTTCCGAATTCAGCATTTTATTTATGTCCATATAGTTCTCTCTCCAATACTTGGCGTATATCTTTGCGTTTGATCACCCGGCAGAATATCTCCACTATTTTTGGGTCAAATTGCGTTCCGGAAAATTTCTTTATCTCCTCTATGGCTTCGTCTATGGTCCTGGATACCCTGTATGGCCTCTTTGTTATCATGGCCTCAAAAGCGCTTACGATAGCCATTATCCTGGCCCCGATAGGTATCTGTTCTTTTTTAAGTCCTTTTGGATAGCCGCTCCCGTCATAATGTTCGTGATGATAAAGTATCGTCGGCGTGACGGACCGCAGCGCCTTCATGTGTTTTATTATCTCTACGCCTGCCGCAGGGTGTTCTTTGACCAGGGCATACTCTTTTCCGGTGAGTTTTGCCGGTTTTGTCAGCACTTCGTCCGGGATGACGATCTCCCCCGCATCATGCAGGATGGCGGCGTATTCAAGGCTTTTGAGCTCTTCAGCGTCAAGGCGCGTCTCCTGGCCTATGGCGAGAGCTATCTTAAGGAATGACGCGCGCGGAACATATGTACCGGGCGCTCTCGTATCAAGGACTTTTGCCAGGGATTTGATGCTTCCCATGGTCAATTTTTCCTGCTCCTTATAAAGCTGTGCGTTCTTTATGGCGATGACCGCTTGTTCCGCCATGGTGGACATTATCTCCTGGTCGAATGAGGTGAAAGGCTTTTTGTCGATCTTGTCATATACTGTTATTACGCCTATGACGTCCTCGTCTATCAATGGTGTGGCAAGGAAATCGTTGCTGCGTATCGGCCTGCCGTATTTGACCGCTTTGCCAGGAGCCCACATCCCGACCTTTACTTTCTTCA
>JAKLDX010000092.1 GCA_022703295.1 Candidatus Omnitrophota bacterium | reverse complement strand
CTTAAAAATCCCGAGAGTAAGAAGATATTGGCGGAATTCACCGATGCCGTAGAGAAGATAGAGGCGTTCTCTCATTCCGCACTGGAAGAGGCATGCCGAAGTATGGCCGAAAACAAGAAGATTAAACCCGCGCAGATCATCCACCCGACGCGGGTAGCCATCAGCGGAAAGACGGCCGGAGCCGGTCTTTTCGAAATGATGGAGCTTCTCGGCAGGGATAGGGTTCTGGCCAGGATGCGCCGCGCGGCGCAATAGGTGTCCCGATGGAAAATACCCCCGCAAAGAACTTCATTACGGAGATAATCGACGAGCATCTGCGCACCGGCAGGTTTACCAAGGTGCATACGCGCTTCCCGCCGGAACCGAACGGATATCTTCATATCGGCCACGCGAAATCGATCTGCCTGAACTTCGGCCTGGCGCGCGACTATGACGGCCTCTGCAACCTGCGCATGGACGATACCAACCCGGAGAAGGAAGAGTCGGAGTACGTGAGTTCGATTATAGAGGACGTGAAGTGGCTCGGCTTCGACTGGGGCGGCAGGCTCTTCTACGCGTCCGACTATTTCGATAAGATATACGAGTGCGCCGAAAAGCTTATCGCTGCGGGCAAAGCCTACGTAGATGATCAGGATGCCGACTGTATAAGAGAATGCAGAGGGACCCTGACCGAACCCGGGAAGGAATCGCCCTATCGCGGCAGGACCCCGGAGGAGAACCTGAAGCTCTTCCGCAAAATGCGCGCCGGCGAATTTCCCGACGGAGCATGCGTTCTGCGCGCGAAGATCGATATGGCGAGCCCCCACATCGTGATGCGCGATCCCGTGATCTATAGGATAAGGCGCGAGCATCACCACCGGACCGGAGACAAGTGGTGCATCTATCCCATGTATGACTTCGCCCACTGCATCAGCGATTCGTTGGAAGGGATAACGCATTCCATATGCACTCTGGAGTTCGAGAATAACAGGCCGCTATACGACTGGTTCCTTGAAGCGCTCGGCGCTTATCGTCCTCAGCAGATAGAGTTCGCCAGGCTGAACCTGAGTAATACCGTCCTCAGCAAGAGAAAGCTGCTTCAGCTCGTTAAGGAGGATCGCGTGGATGGCTGGAACGATCCGCGCATGCCGACCATATCGGGTTTAAGGCGGAGAGGCTATACGCCGGGCGCGATACGAAGTTTCTGCGCGTCGATAGGCGTCGCGAAGATGGATTCGATAGTCGATATAAATGTCCTGGAGAATTCGATCCGGGATGAGCTGAACAAGACGGCGCCCAGGCGGATGGGCGTATTGAGGCCGCTTAAAGTCGTCATAACCAATTATCCTGAAGGCAATACGGAAGAGCTCGATGCCGTAAATAATCCGGAAGATGCGGCTTCAGGAACCAGGAAGGTGCCGTTCGGCCGGGAGCTTTACATAGAGAGGGACGACTTCCGCGAAGTGCCGCCGCCGAAGTTCTACAGGCTGTCGCCCGGCAGGGAAGTCCGGCTCAGATACGCTTACTTTATAACCTGTAATGAAGTGGTAAAGGACCCGCATACGGGTGAGGTTATGGAGGTCAGATGCACGTACGATCCAGCCACAAAAGGAGGAGATTCGCCCGATGGCCGCAAAGTGAAGGCGACCCTGCACTGGGTTAGCGCGAAAGACGCGATAAGCGCCGAAGTCCGGCTCTATGACATCCTCTTTACGGCAAGGAATCCTAATGAGTTGCCCAAGGATCACCCGGCCGGAGCCGATTATATGGTTAATCTGAACCCAGCATCGCTCGAGATATTGACGGATTGTAAGCTTGAGCCCGGTCTCGGCAACGAAAAACCCGGCGCCAGATTCCAATTTGAGCGCTTAGGCTACTTCTATCTCGACCCGGTATTCTATAAAGAGGGTAAAAAGGTATTTAACAGGGTGGTCTCCCTGAAAGATACCTGGGCTAAGGTCGAAAAGAAGGGCTATTAAATAAGAATTGAATTAGAGATAGTCTTTAGTATAATAATAGGGCGCGTTGACGGGTTGTGTAACGGTAGCACAGCAGACTCTGGATCTGCTTGTCTAGGTTCAAATCCTAGCCCGTCAGCCAACCTTGACGCTCAGGCGAAATTCGAGCGTCTGATGCAGTAACAAGCGCCTTGCAGGTTTCTCCTGCAGGGCGTTTGTCGTTTTGGGTCGGGTTGTGGGCCTCCGGAGCCGGTAGTTTGCACGACAGGCTGTCGATAGTCGGCTGGTCTATGTACATTTTGATCTCGATATAGTCTTGGTAAACGATGATTTCTTTGATAAGAGCTTTTATCAAGGCTTTTCTGGCATCCGGCGGGGCTTGATCGATATATTGCATGGCAAACCTGAGGTTTGAATGTAAGAATTCTCCCGAGTTTGCCGACGTCTGGGCAACGCTTTTCTTCGCCAGCAGCTTTTCCAATTCGTCTTCCAACCTTAATATTTCCTCATCCAGTTTCGCCATCTTATCTTTGTAAGTCTTTCCTTGGGATACTCTGCTATTCATGGCCAGATCAAGAAGCTTGTTTGCTTCTTGTTGAACCGAAGAGAGTTTTTCTTGAAGAGGCTTAATGAGTTTTTCGATGGTTTCCAATTTTATTTGCGAGTCCAGGATAGCATCACCGATAGCCTTTATGATGATTTCTTGGTCATTGGATGCCCGCTTGAAATAATCGATGAGGGCATCATCGAATCCTTTGGCGGATAGACGAGAAGCATCGCAACCCAATCCTTGCTTGGATCTGCCGCAAACATAGTAAAAGAATTTTTCAGAGGTGTGACCGTTTCCGCTTTCACAGACATAGTGGCTCCCGCATTTACCGCACTTCAGGATTCCGGATAGAAAATAAATATATTCCCGTGGTTGTTTTATGAAACGATGCCCGGGCAATTTTGCAGTTAGAATCTTGTTTGCTTTTTCCCACAACTGTTCATCTACAATAGCGGGGTGAGTTCCTTTGTGGACTTCATCTCCATATTTGACATAACCTTTATGAAACGGATTCTTTATGATCCAAGCTACGCTTTGTTTACGCCAGACTTTTTGGCTAGGGGTTTTTATGTCCCTACGGATGAGTTCTTGAGCGATGTCATAAAGAGATCGATTATCGGCGGCCATTTCCCATACGAAACGCAGCTTGGTGCCGATGTCGGGATTGATGATGATTTTGTGAGGTTGTCTTCCATTCGGCAGAGGATCGCCGTCGTCTATCAACTTATAACCGAAGGGAACATTGCCGCCCACCCATTTTCCTTGCCGTACTCTGGCTAAACAGGAGGCTTTGACTCGTTCACCGGTCAGCTCACGTTCAAAAGCAGAGAGGAGGCCGAGAATTCCTATGACAACGCGGCCGATCGCGGTGGAACTATCCAAGTTTTCGCGGACAGATATGAAATCAATGCCGGTGTCGCGGAATAAATCGATAAGGGCGTAGAGGTCTCGCGGGTTTCGTGTGAGGCGGTCGAGCCGGAAGAATATTATGCCGTCGAATTTCTTTTGTTTTACGTTGTTGAGGATTAATTGTATTCCCGGGCGGTTCAAATCTTTCCCGGAATAGCCGTCGTCTTTGATTATGCCTTTCTTCCCGATCTCGGCCAATTCATACCCGAAGGCATCCAGCATATTTTTACAATGGTAAGCCTGTGCGTCTAAAGTGGTAAAATCGCCCTGTGCTTGATCGTCGGTAGAGCAGCGTGTATAAATAACATAGCGTTTTTTCTGTGTTTTTGTATTGGCTGTAATCATCAAATCGTTTATATCCCACGGTTTCAGGCAGCCGCCGTGCCGAAGATTTTGCACGGCGGCAGAAAGAGTTTTTATGCCTGAATTTCTTTTTTAAGTTTACTTTTTCCCCAGCCTGATTTCCATCTTGTTACAGCCCCTGAGACGATCTCGTTGATGCGTTCTCGGGATGTGCCTTCTTTTAGGATCTCCACAAGTTCTCCTTTATTAATTACACGGAAGTTTTTTATGTCTTTGGCTTTTGCCTGAAGCATAAGCTCGCTGCGCGACGGCTCTTTACTGCAAGTTTCGCCAGTCTCGGGTTTTTCCAGCGGATTCTCCGGGACTTTCGGTTTTTGAGTTTTTGTTCTTTTCTTGCCGTAATGCTTGGCATGAAGTTTATGCAAAAACTCCCTGTCTTTCTTTTTCTGCTCTACGGTCATATTGGTTCACCCCCTTTCATGATTTTTGACACCCCAACTCTATAACAAAAATTAATCAAGTCAAGCTATATCAACGGGTTACGCTGCTTACTAATTGCTTTTGGAATATAGGCTTCAATGCGTATATATCGTTTTTTTTCGCTGGTTGTCACATATCAGTTGTGACAGTTTTGGAGGAAACCCGATATACACGCGGTAGAGGTGAAAATATGGGACAGAGAATAAAAAATAACTTTCATAGAAGATTCGGCGATCGCATTCATGTGGTTTATGCACAGCATTCTTCATTAGCAGAGAAAGAGGCGATAAAAGCAAGGCTTAGCGAAGCAATAATTAAAGTCTTGACCGGAATTTTGGGCAGGGAGCCGACACAGAAGGAATTATTGGGGATCGACGATTTATCGAGTAACAAAAAACATAAATAGCGATACCTCCGCAAATATTTATGAGCCCTCCGTGATTTACTTCATGGCGTTAAATGCATATTGTTGATTAGGACTCATTTGAGACACCTCAGAAAAATAAAGGAGGTGTCTCGTGAGTCTCAAATACGGAGGTTTGTTTGAAAGTTGGGAGATTGGTGTTGCTAAAAAAATTATTAATGCATATCGAAAAAAATGGAAATGTCTTGAGAGGGAGGGGTTTGACGATCTGCTACAGGAATGTCTTATTCATTGGATGGAGGTTCGTGACAGGTATGATCCCGGCCGCGGCGCGTCAAAAAATACCTATATGGCGGAGGTTGTTTCGAATGTGCTCGGCCACATTGCTGAAAAAGCAAGAACGGATAAAAGAAAGGCAATTTATGAGAGTGTATCAATAGACGAGCCTCTTAAAGACGAGGAAGATTCCCCTGCATTAAAAGATAAAATTTCAGTAAGCGATGATGCCCTGCCGCAAATTAATTCAGATCTCAAGATAGAATTTTCCAAGGTATTTCAGAAACTCACGCCGCAACAACAGAAGTTATGCAAGCTTTTAGGCGAAGACGGGTTGAGTATAAGCGACGCATCCAGACAGATGGACAAACACAGAATGGTTATTTACAGGGAGATTGCGCGGATTAGAGAGCTTTTTGAAAAAGAAGGGCTTAAGGATTATTTGAAATAATTTTTCAAGCGACA
>JAKLDX010000091.1 GCA_022703295.1 Candidatus Omnitrophota bacterium | reverse complement strand
TATCGTGATAATAGATCTTGTTTTCTATGGAGAACATTTTTATTTACCCTTTCTCTTCAAAGCCTTTACCATCCTCTCGTATGCCTGGTCAGAGGTCCTGCCTTCGGTAAGATTATTTCCGTAAATCGCTGCATATCCCTTACGATTCCTTATCTTAAAAATTTTCATTTTGCTTTTTGTCACCTGCATAAAACCTCCTTAATTTGTTTATACCGACGCACCTTTTTCGTCTTTCATTACTTTTATAAATGCATCAACCACTTTAGGGTCGAACTGGATACCGCTGTTTTCTTTCAGCTGCTCCATCGCGGCATCTTTCGTCAGGTCTGTCCTGTAAGCCCTGTGCGATGTCATGGCGTCATATGAATCGGCGACGGATACTATGGCCGCCAGCGGATTGATTTTTTCGCCGGTAAGGCCGTCAGGATAGCCTTTCCCGTCATAACGTTCATGATGCTCCCTTATCACCTGTAATATATTCTTATCGGATGAAACCGGTTTTAATATCTCTTCCCCTATTGAGGGATGCTTTCTTATTTCTTCTCTTTCATCTTTGGTCAGTTCCATTTTTTTATTAAGCACTATTTCGTGTACACCTAATTTGCCTATGTCATGCAGAAGAGCCGCTTCCCGCAATGTCTCTACGTCCTTGGGCGGCAGGCCCATTTCAAGCGCTATTTTTTCCGAATATTTAGAGACCCTGTCCGAATGCCCTTTAGTATAAGGATCCCTTGCCTCAAGTATCCGGATCAAGGACTCGACTACCCGGTAAAAATAATTAACAAGCTTCTCTCTGGAAGCATGAAGATTCACAGCCATATGGTTAAACGCCCTGGCCAGCTCCCTTATCTCATCATCGCCGCCTACTTTTACCCGGTACGAAAGGTCCCCTTTTGATATATGCCGGATACCTTCCACCAGTTTATTGATGCGATTTGTTACGCCTCCGGAAAGCAAAATGCCTACAATAACAGAAAACAACACACCCAAAAACAATATTATTGCGGCCCTTATGCGAACCTCTTTTTGCAGGTTATATACTTCTTTGGCTTTGAAATCAATGCCCAGAATGGCAATTGTTTTACCGCTTTTGTCGCGAATAGGGGCATACCCGGAAAGAAAGACACCCCATTCATCGGTCACTATTTTATCGTCGGCAGACGGGCCATTAAAGGCCTCGCCTATGGCAGAAAAACGGGAACCGTCATATCCTTTTCCCGGCAGGGCCGGCGGCAACGCCTGTTTACCTGTACCGGAATGTAAATCTATCACAAACTTATAGATGCCGGGCTTTTCCGTGCTTCTCAGGACATAAATATATGCTATAGAAGGAGCGGCTTTGCCTACGCTCGATAATTTCCTGACCGCATCCTTATATTCTTCAGTCGCTACACCTGATTCGTTCAGCGGGATATTTAATATATTGCCGGCATTTAATTGCAGGGCCATCGTCTGCGCAAGGACTTTAATACTGCGGCGCAGCTGCTCAAACTGCGATCTTATGGAATATTCATATATCAGGAAATTATTGACTGCTCCGGCAATGAACATCGCCAGGATAAAAACGATGGTGACCTTTGTCTTGAAACTGCGGAAGAAATGGGTCATGCTGTACGTTATTTTACCTTAAATATAAACTCCCTGCAAGCACTTTGGTTATGAGAAAGGATGCCGGTCCAGAGGAGACACAACCTTAGGAGGATAAGATATATAAGAGAAAGGGGGCTAGTTTCCCCCTATGGAAATTTTTCTTTCGAACGCGCTCCCTTCTCATAGAGGGTCACTGGAAAAATTTGGCGCGCCTGGGCAGAATCGAACTGCCATATATGGCTTCGGAGGCCATTGCGTTATCCGTTACGCTACAGGCGCAAGAATCTCTACCGCTTTTTTAAGGTCTTCCCAGAATTTCTTGTGCTCTCCGGAATCCGGCTGCGAGAGCGCCGGAAATTCTAAAAACGGCACTTTTATATTTTCTTTTGCCAGTTCTTCGGAAAGTATCTCTGCCATTATACCGGCAAGTACCGGATCATCCGGGTCGCTCTTCTCGGCCGGATTAGGGGACTCGGTCTGGTACTTGTTAACTTTGTGCTTCCCCCAGTGTATGCCGCAGGTGGGGCTGTTAACAAGGCCTACAAAACAGGTAAGCCGGTAATTATTTTTTATGAACTCCCTCACCATAAGCATCGGGATCTCCAGAAGTTCCTTGCAGTGGTTCCTGAAAAATATATTGTCATATTGCTGGCGGCCCTGCGGGTTCCTCATAAGCCCCATTGCGGTGGTTTCCGGACAGGGGTATTGTATAATCCCGACCCTCTTTTCCATCAGATAATTTACAAGTTGCTGTGATAGCGGGAAATTCTGACCAAGTATATGAACTCTGCAGTAAGGATTAACCAGACATTGCGCAATAAGTATTATCCTCTTATCCTTTTTGCTCATAGCCGCTCCCCTTTCGAGATCATTCCTTCTCAACCTGCTTTTTATCCTTCGCCAAAACGGAAAAGAATAACGCCATGGAAGCCATTAATACCCCGAAAAGAAACACGTTCCTGAAGCCCATCATCATAATGTCGGGGTGATTTCTGACTTCCATCATGGGAATATTTTTGCTGACCGCGACGGATGCCAAAGTCTGCATGACTACGGCTGGAAATATCGCGATCCCTAAAACACCGCCTATGCCAAGCATCATCTTGTACACGCCGGAGGCTACGCCCTGCTTGTCTATGGGCGCATGCGCCATGATCAGTTTATTGTTCGGAGCCATGAAGATGCCCATGGCACTGCCGAAAATGAACAGGATCAAGGCGGGCACAACAGGCTTAGTGTCTTTAGTCAAAAATGAAGAGGCTATAAAGCCTATCAATGTCATGGCCATCCCTACGGAACATAAAATCCGTGAGCCCATCCTGTCGGACGCCTTCCCGGAAAAAGGCGCCAATACCATCATCATAAGCGGAGCTATCATCAGCAAGACACCTGCCTGTGTCATTTTGAGCCTAAGGACGATTTCGAAATAAAAAGGCAGGAGAAGATACAATCCGAAAAAGGAGCATACTGCCAGAAATACCGATATGCCCGCAAAAGTGAAGTCCTTATTCTTCAGCAGATTGAGGTCCAGCAACGGGTAAGAGACCTTTTTTTCCTGAAGTATAAAAATCAGGAAAGCCACGGCTGAAATGCCGAAACAGGCAAGTATGACTTTGTTTGCCCAGCCCAGCTTGGCTCCGGAATTTAAGGCAAAAAGCAGCGTGGAAAGCGCTATAAATATCGAGACTGAGCCCGGCAAATCGAAGCGCCGATCGGAACTCTCGCGCTGTTTCGACGGAAGCATCTTCATGGCAAGAAAAAACATCGCAATCCCTATAGGTACGTTAATAAAAAATATGCTTCTCCAGCCTACGCTTGCCGTCAGAAAACCTCCGATGAGCGGCCCGAGAGTGAACCCCACCCCCTGCGATAAAGCTATTACCCCTAACGCCTTCCCTCTTATATCAAAAGGCAGAAATGTCGTGATGAGCGCGAGCCCCATCGGACTGAACATCGCCTCCCCTACAGACTGAATGGTCCTTGCCATTATAAGTATTTTGATCGAAGGCGCAACGCCGCAAAGAATAGTGCCCGCAATAAAAAATAAAAGGCCGAGCAGGAACACCTTCTTATACCCTTTTATATCACCCAGCTTGCCGAACCCGAGTAGCAGGCTCGTCACCATAAGCAGATACATAAGCGGGATCCATGTGACAGTCGCCAGCTTCGCGTTAAAATATCTGGCGATATCCGGCAATGATATATTCACCATGCTGTAATCTATCGAAAACATCACTACGCTGACAGCCACTATGAACATCAGCAGGTTCTGTTGACGTTTTTCCGATATAACATATTCTTCCATAATACCTCCGCAATATTTCACCTGTTAATAATATAAATTATACACTATGATTGGCGCGGGACAAAGGGGTGGTTTCTTAAATTTTTAAAAATTTCATAATATTTAGCGGCACAAGCCTTACGATCCCAATGTTGTTTCGCAAAAGAGGCAACTTGGGGCCTTAATTCTTCCAACCGGGAAGTGTCTTGTAAAATTTTCTCCAGTTTTCTTACCCACTTATCCGTCGCGTTTTTGGCGTCTATCGATTCGCAAAATAAAAGATCTCTGGCCTGCGCATAAGCATTCACGCTGCCGGGGGCAGCCATTACGGGCGTACCGCATGCCATGGATTCCTGAATAACCAATGGGAACCCTTCCCCGGCATCAGGGACCAAAAGCAGGTCCGCTGCCCGATAGAGCGAAACCAACAGCGGAATTCCGGACTTTTTATACACCTTCACATTTGGAAAACCCCATTTATCGGGATCGGCTTTCCCCCATCCGGAAAATACCCAGATCACATTTTGAAAAAACGGTATCATCTTTTTTATTTTATCTATGCCTTTTACTTCCACGAATCTTCCCGCAAAGAGCACTACCTTTTTATCCTCCGGTATTCCCAAGTAAGCGCGGATCTCTTTACGGCGAATGGGATCTACCGGTGAAAAAACAGACGGGTCCACACCTATTGGTATGATCGCAGGTTTCGACTTGAATTTGCAGAACCCTGAAAAGCGTTCCCGCACTATCCCGCTGCAAAAAATTACCGAATCCGCGCCCTCCAGGATATATTTTCCTAAAATTGAGGATGCTAACGCCGATAACGCGTTAATAAAAATATTTTTATAAGGGACCTTGCCTACATGCTCAGTGACCACTATCGGTTTCTTATTTATTCTGGAGAAGACGAACGCAGCTATATTCCCCATATATGCATGATGGTGCAGATTAACTATATCGGCATCTTTTACGGCCCCGTATAACCTCTTCAGCGACCGGATAGACCATAAAGGATAGGCGATCCCGAAAATCCTCTCGGAAAAATTCATTGTTCGCATGGGTAAGTATGCGGTCCTGGCAATACCATCCGGCCGGGCATCTATATCGCTGGCCGCCCATTGAATCTCTGTATCGGAAAATGCATCCGTCAAATATTGCGCCAGCCTGCCTGCGTAAATCTCTATACCGCCTTTGTGGGAAGGGTAATAATGGGTGACTAGCAGGATTTTCATGGGATAGGATGTTTTGAATATCCGCAACCGTTGTGAGGCGGAGCATACAGCAGGACCTCGCTGATGGGTACGCAGGTAAAGGCCTTTCCGGATATGGTAGTCTGCAGCCCTAACCTATGCTGATAATCACCGCAGAAGTACCCGCCTTTTTCGTCTTTTTTGAGATTAGAGCAAGGCTC
>JAKLDX010000090.1 GCA_022703295.1 Candidatus Omnitrophota bacterium | reverse complement strand
TTGTGAATTCACCTCCACCGTCTCTACGGCACTCTGCTCTTCCGCGGATTTCTCGACTTTTCCTTTGCAGCCGACTAAAACAAGCGGAACGATAGCCAGAGCTATTACAAACATTACTAAAAATCTCTTGCTCATCCCTTCCTCCTTTCCATATTTTTTTATATTAAATAAATTAAAATCCGACAATGAAATTAATTATACTGCGCTTAAATACTTTGTCAAGTTAATTGCTATCTTCCTCCTCTTTAGCGCCAAACCGGCATTAGACTAAAGTGCCCCGGAGGATTCCGCCGGCAGGGAAAAGATGGATCATTTTACGGTGCCGAACCTTGTTGCAAGCACCGCTCCGAAACCCGCTATAATAAAGACGGATTTCACGAGCGGCCCTATAATAGGCACGAACCCTATAAGGAATAATATAAGTATTCCCAGGATGGCATCGACCAGCGGGGGTGGGAATTTTTTGAAGGCCAGCAGGATATTTTTTCCTATGAAAATGGCAGAAGCTATATAACCTATGATAAGCGCAAGCGCCGCCAGGAGCATTTCCAGCGGTATCAGCATTATACCTATTATACTTATGGCCAAAAGAACCGCTATGGGCACTATCAGCAAAACCCATAATACGCCCCACAGCAGCATCTTTACAAAGGACTGTTCGAGCGCATTGACCGCGGTCCCTATATGTTCCGGTATCAGCGCCGCAAACAGGACAGCAAGGCCCAGGAAACCGAGTAACGCCAGGATACTTATGGTAGCCCATAGAGCCAGCCAACCGCTGCCTAAGACGCTCGCCATGGAAGGTATGAATCCCGGCATCTCTATCTCTGTTATCTTTTTCCCGACTTCTGCCGATGGGTCCTTGCTGACAGACCCTCCTACGGCAACGACCTGTTCTCCGACATAAGAAGCCGGCTTTAGAAAAACAGACCCTCCTACGGCGATGACATTGCCCTCCACCCGGCCCAGCACCGTCACATTGCCCCCTACGGCAACAACGTTATCGAGGGTCGTATCCCTGGAGACTTCTATATCTGAATTTACCCTGACGACATCCTTGTTCTTCGCGAATACGGACGTCGCGCAAAATACGGTCAAAAATACCAAAGTGAATATAAATATTTTTTTAACCATCTTCTCATCCCCTCATCTTGTTTTTAGATAAGAATCTTTCCATCCTGGCCAGTGCCTCTTTCAGCTTTTCCATGGAAGACGCGTATGATATACGTATATAACCTTCCCCCGACGGACCGAACGCCGTTCCCGGGACCACCGCGACCTTCTCTTCCTTCAAAAGGCGGCTCGCGAATTCCATAGATGTAAGAGAAGTGCTCTTTATCGAAGGGAACGCGTAAAAAGCTCCTTCCGGCTTATGACAGGACAGCCCTATTTCATTGAGCCTGGATATGACATATTCCCTTCTTCTTTTATATTCTCGCTTCATCTCCTGGACGGACCTCTCGCCGTTCTTCAGGGCCTCTATCGCGGCCATCTGCGACATTATCGGGACACACATCATCGTATATTGATGCACTTTCGTCATGCCGGCTATGACCTCCCGCGGAGCGCATGCGTATCCTATCCTCCATCCCGTCATGGCGAATGCCTTGGAAAAGCCGTTCAGGTATATCGTGCGTTTTTTCATATCAGGGAGAACGCAAAGCGGCGTGTGCTCGAAATCATAGGTAAGGTCGCAATATATTTCGTCGCTTATCACTATAAGGTTCTTTTTGCGGATCGCCGCGGATAATTCTTTTAATTCTTTCCTTGAATAAGAAGCCCCCGTAGGATTGCTGGGGTAATTAAGTATGATGGCCTTCGTCTTTTTACTGCAATGTTTATTTATGTCCTGAGGCGTGACCTTGAACCCATTCCCCGGAAGTGTCTTTATATAAACGCTTTTGCCGCCGCACAAAGTCACGATAGGGCCATAAGACACGTATGAAGGATCGGTGACAAGGACCTCGTCGCCTTTTTCTATTATCGTCCGCAACGAAAGATCGAAGCCTTCGCTTACGCCCACTGTGATAAGTATCTCGTCCTCATAATCGTAATCCAGGCCGTATTTATTCTTCAGATACCTGGATACCTCGCGGCGCAATTCTTCCATGCCCTTGTTGGAGGTATATGACGTATAGCCTTCTTCAAGGGAATATATCGCCCTTTCTCTGATATTCCACGCGGTCACAAAATCCGGCTCTCCTACGCCGAGGGATATCACATCCTTCATCCCGAGGACAAGATCAAAGAACGCCCTTATGCCTGAGGGCGGTATCTGTTCGACTGTTCTGGATATCTTCATGGTTCAGCTTTAAGCTGTAGCTTTAAGCTGTAAGCATTGAGCTGTAAAAAATTTCGAGAATTTTTCACAAGCTTAAAGCTTACTACTTATAGCTTATAGCTTCCTTTATAAGGTTATCGCCGGACGTTTTGACTTTTCCGGCTGTTTCAATATATCGCCGTCTTCCTTGTATTTCTTCAATATAAAATGCGTGACCGTGCCGCGCACGTTCTCCATGGGCGCAAGTTTCTCAGAGACGAAGCTTGACACAGTATGGATATTCTTACCCTCCACTACTACCAAAAGGTCGTACGTGCCGGACATAAGATAACAACTCGTGACCTCCGGGAACTGATAAACCCTTTCCGCGAGATGGTCAAAACCGAGATTTTTCTGCGGAGTCAGCTTCACCTCTATCAATGCCCGGACGCAATTATTCTCTTCTCTCAGTATCTCCTTATTGATAACCGTCTTGTACTTCAGTATCACGCCGTCTTTTTCCAGTTTCTTTATCGCGCTTTTCACGGCGACTGCTTTTTGGTTCAGCATCCTGGCGATCTCTTCGGGCGTGGCCCTCGCATCTTTTTCCAGTATTTCCAGTATCTCGTTCATCTCTTCCTCCTCGGTATGGAATTCGACATTACTAAAAAGGGGCTGCTCTCTTTTCACTTCTGAGGGCCGCCCCTTTTAATTTTGCTTTTTGCCTTTAAGCTTTATCTACTTGGTCGACCCCTCCTCAGAACTGCCCGAGGCGGCGCTTTCCGCCGGGTTCGACGAATATTTCACCAATAGATCCCAGGTCTTCGGCCCTACGACACCGTCGGCTTTAAGGCCGTTGGCTTTCTGAAACGCCTTTATGGCCTTTTTCGTGTTCCTGCCCTTAACACCGTCTATGCTGCCCTGATAAAAACCGGCGTTCTTGAGGCACGTCTGGATCTCTTTCATGTGCCCTTTTAAACGGATCATTTTCGGTTTCGGCGTTATATTGCTCTTTGAGGAAGTTTGCCTGGCAGCCGATCTCGCCTTCATCTCTTCAAGCGCCTGGGTCTGCTCCATTGTCATGCGCTCGGACTCCGCCTGCTTGGTCTCAACGCCTTCTACTCTTGTTTCAAGGGTATCGACTTTTGATTTTATGCCGGCGACTTCTGCTTTGAATTTTTTAGGAACGGTTTCGCAACCGGCCAGACCTAGCACTACAAGAGAAGCTACAACAACATAAGATAAAACTTTTCTTTCCATATAAGCTCTCCCTTTCATGTTTCTATGATAATAAAAAGTATATGCTTCAATTATGAAAAATGCAAGATAAAAAATTTATTTTATATTGCTTTACTGCGGAATACTTTTTTCACGAATATAAATACCACGAAAGTTATAATGAGAAAATCCAATAGCGAGCCTATGAAGCTGCCTATTTTTACGTGAAGCGCCCCGAAACCGAGCTCGATCTCACGCCAGTTACCGCTGGGTATTATAACTCCGAGGAACGGCATTACAAGATCGGACACTATCGATGATACGAGCTTTGTGACCGCGTTGCCCACCACTATACCGACCGCTATGCCGACAGCGTTATATTCTTTTACAAATCCGATGAATTCCTCTTTGATTTTTCTCATGTGGTCCGCCTTCTTAAAAAATATTTTTAACCCTTCAGGAATTTGGCCGCTTCTTTTACCGGTTTATTTTCATGGACTATCGAATTTACGGCTTTTATCATCCCGACGGCATTTCCTGACTGCCAGATATTGCGCCCCATGTCCACGCCCTTGGCTCCGTCCCTTACGGCGTCGTGGGCAAGATTGAGCGCGTCGAGTTCCGTCTTCAGTTTCGGGCCGCCCGCTATGACTAAAGGAACGGGACAGGACCTGGCCACTTTTGCGAAATCCTCGCAGTAATACGTCTTCACTACCTGCGCGCCAAGTTCGGCGGCAATGCGGCAGCACAGCCCTAAATACCTCGCGTCCCTTTTTTCCAGTTCTTTTCCTACGGCCGTAACGGCCAGGACCGGGATGCCGTATCTCTGCCCTTCATTGACAAGCTGGCCCAATGAAAGCAGGGTCTGGTGCTCGTGTTCCGTACCGACATAGATAGAGAACGCGACCGCGGAAGCGTTCAGGCGTATAGCATCTTCCATGCACGTGTGAATGCCTTCGTTCGAAAGCGCGGGCCCGGCTATACTGTTCCCGCCGGAGACCCTTAATATTATAGGTACCTTGATATCGGCGCTGATACAATTCCTCAAAACGCCCCTGGTCAGCATTATCGCGTCGGTAAAAGGCAAAAGCGGCTTGACGGTCTTTCCCGGCTCCTCGAGTTTGGATAAAGGCCCTAAAAAATAACCGTGGTCTATAGCAAGCCAGACTGCCCTTCCGTCATCAGGCCTTATAAGCCTGGATAGCCTATTCTTCATTCCCCAGTCCATATCATCCTCCCTCAAGAAAGCTTCTCTTTCATGTCTTTAAGTTCGCTCATTATCTCTTTCGGCATCCGGGAGCCGAACTTTTTGAAAAATTCCGCTATATCATCGCTCTCTTTAAGCCAGGCGTCTTTATCTATCGCAAATAATTTTTCGAGGTTTTCTTTCGGAATATCCAGGCCCCGCAGGTCCAGGTCCTTGATATGCGGCACAAGGCCTATTGGCGTTGCTTTTGCCTCGACACGATTGTTCACCCTGTCGATCATCCATTTAAGGACCCTTATATTATCCCCGAAACCCGGCCATATATACTGACCGTTCTCGTCGATCCTGAACCAGTTTATCGAAAATACCTTCGGCGGATTTTTTAATCTTTTACCGATGTCCAGCCAGTGTCCGAAATAATCGCCCATATTATAGCCGCAGAACGGGAGCATTGCCATCGGGTCGCGTCTTACGACGCCTTCCTTGTGCATGGCGGCGGCCGTAGTCTCCGACCCCATCCTCGAGCCCAGGAATACGTTATTCTGCCAGTTGAACCCTTCGACAACAAGCGGCTTTACGGCTGTGCGTTTACCGCCGAATATAATCGCGGA
>JAKLDX010000009.1 GCA_022703295.1 Candidatus Omnitrophota bacterium | reverse complement strand
ACGCATATCTGAAAGTTGCGAATGTCTACAGGGCCAAGAGAGACATATATAAGGAATTGGAATGCCTGAATACTTTCGTAGAGCGGTTTCCCAACAGCAAAGCCGCAAGAGGCGCGCATTGGAGGATGGGCACTATATACAAAGATCTCGGCGATAATATAAAAAGCTATCAGGAGTATAAAAAGGGCGGATCCATAGGCCAGTTCTTATTGATGGGGATCGTAACTATCCTGGTCTTTATAGGTCTATTCATGGGAGCATTTATTTTAGTGAGCGCGTTTTTTCCCAAAGGCGCCAGCCCCGATGGATTGCAAAGCATCGTATTCCGGAAATTCGATATATTCATTTTTCTGATATTTTTATCACTGATCCCGCTGGCGATACAGATATCAGCTTCGTATTTTTTATCAGGCGATTATTTTAAATTTTCTCTCGCACCCGAAAGGAACAGCTATTCTTCTCTCTGGATCAACGTCGCCTCGCAGTTGATATTGCTGGGCGTAACTATTCTGTTTCTGAAAAAACGCTATAAGCTTGATAATAAAACGCTTGGATTTTTTTCGAGAGGTTTTAAATATAATATTATATTGCCTGTCGTAGTGGTTATCGCAAGTTGTGTTATAGGCGTGGCGTTTCTGTTGTTCATCCAGTCGAAATTCGGCTCCGTTCCCAATACCCCGGTGAATGAAATGGCCTATAGCGTCATCGAAGGCGGGAATCTCAGATATATATCCCTTCTTTTTGTTTCTCTTGTATTGCTGGCGCCGATATCGGAGGAGATAATATGCAGGGTATTTTTTTATAATGCATTCAAAAAACATACAAATGCGGCCTGGGCTACTCTTTTCAGCGCGTTTGTGTTTTCAGTCTTCCATTATAACGCCATGATAATGCCGCTTTTCTTCTTATTAGGGATAATATTTGCCGTGATGTACGCGAAGACGAAGACGATAATCCCATGCATGGTGGCTCACGGATTATATAACTGCATAGCGTTCATAATAGCGATAAAATCGATGTGAGGACGGGGTAATTAACGGGTATTTTGGTTAAGCGGATGTTTTTCCAGCCCTTCTGTTCAGTACTTCCTCGATCTTGATCTTCAGGCCATGGCCGTCTATCGGCTTTGTAATATAAAGCTCGTCATATAATTGGGCCGCTTTGGCCTTCGAAAGGTCATCGCTTTTTCCGCTAAGCATTATAACCGGGATACTGACCGTTGCGGGGCCTTTTTTCAGATCCTCCAGTACTTCAAATCCGTCGATTCCCGGCATCAGTATATCCAGGACTATTAAATCCGGCTTTACTCTTCGCGCCAGCCTCAATCCGTCCTGTCCGTTTAATGCCGTAAACACCTCAAAGTCACCAACGACCTCTAGGTGCATCTTTATCATAGTGCACAGGTCTTCCTCATCATCTATCATCAATATCTTTTTCTTGGACATTTATCCGCTCCTTTTGCTATGTTTTAAGACATCTATGACTATAATATAGTATATCATATTTTTTAAAAACAAATTTATGTGCCTGGGATAAAAATATATTGAATTTACTCCGAATTGGTATTATCATAAAAACATGAACAAGGTGATTCTGCTCAGGATCGTAAATACCATACTTTTCCTTTCCGGCGTGACGCAAATAGCCACAGGACTGGCCATATTCTTCCGCCTGTTTGTTTCGAATGCGTCTGTATTCGGATTGATCGGCGAGATACATGAATATAACGGACTTTTGTTTTCAGCGCTTATAGTCACCCACATCTGCTTAAATTGGAGCTGGATCAAGGCCCAATTCAGACAGTAAAATACGCCCATTACATTCTTCTTGACTTATAACCCCCCATCCATATAATAATATTATTTGCATATAATAACATTAGGCCCGATATAGGCTGTTAAAATAAACAAACAGAAGGGGTGTCATAATGGCAAGCTTTGAGGCAAAAGACATCAGGAATATCATATTTTTAGGGCATTCAGGGTGCGGGAAAACAACGCTTGTCGAGGCGCTTCTTTATGGTGGTGGCTCTATACCGAAGATGGGTAGCATCGGTGAAGGCAATACCGTTTCGGATTATAATGAAGATGAAAAGGAGAAAAAACACTCGGCAAGCACATCTTTGATGAGTTTTGTATATAATTCGAAAAAGATAAACATGCTCGATGTGCCGGGATATACGGATTTCGTGGGAGAGATGATAGGAGGGCTTAGGGCCGCCGATGTATGCATAGTGGTCGTGAATGCGACAAGCGGCATCGAGATAGGCACTGAACGCGCCTACCGCATGGCAATGGAAAAAGGCGTCCCTTGTATTTTCTTTATCAATATGCTCGATAAAGAACGTTCGGATTACGATAAGTGCTTTGATGATATAAAGAGAAAGTTCAGAAAACACTGTGTTGCGGTGGATATGCCGGTGGGAAAAGAATCTTCATTTAAGGATGTCGTGAATATTCTGCATCGCAAAGGCCTTGAGTCGCTTGCTGACGCGGAAAAATCGCATGCCAAGGGCCTGACCGATGAGCTTTCCGAAGCTGTTGCGGAGACCGATGATGCCCTCCTCGAGAAATATCTCGATAAAGGGGAATTGTCAGTAGAGGAGCTTGACAGCGCATTCAAGAAGGCCGTGATAAAGGGTGATGTCACGCCGATCCTATGCGGTTCGGCAGTTCGCAATGTAGGCATCAAAGAGCTTCTTGATATCATAGTAAATTACCTGCCGTCACCTGCGGACAGGCCCGCCGCAAGCGGGATTAAGGCGGAGACTTCGGAAAAGGTCACGGCGGCAATGAGATCAGACGCTCCGCTTTCGGCCCTTGTATTTAAGACATTGTCGGATCCCTACCTTGGCCAGATATCCATGTTCAAGGTATTCTCGGGAACCCTGCAGGCCAATTCTTCTTTTTATAATGTCTCAAAGGGCGTTAAAGAGAAGATAGGCCCGACATTCAGTCTTTTAGGAAAGACACAGGTACCGGCAGAATCAATTAAGGCCGGGGATATCGGTTGCGTGGCAAAGTTAAAGGATACGACGACAGGCGATTCTATAGGCGATGAAAAGAATCAGATTAAATTCGAAGATATACAATTTCCCGAACCTGCCATTTCTTTTTCTCTGAAACCGAAGACCAGGGCGGATGAAGATAAGATATCGACAGCCATTCATAAGATAAGCGCCGAAGACCCGACGTTCAAGGTCACGCGCGATGAACAGACCAAGGAGATGATCGTATCCGGCATGGGCGATATACATATCGGCATGATGATCAACAGGATGAAGATGCGGTACGGTGTACAGGTTGAGCTAGGGACGCCCAAGGTAGCGTATAAAGAGACGATAATGGCCAAGGGCGACGCGCAATACCGGCATAAAAAGCAGACGGGCGGCGCGGGTCAGTTCGCTGAAGTATGGATGCGCATAGAGCCTTTGCAGAGGGGCACGGGCTTTGAATTTGTGAACGAGGTCGTGGGCGGTGCCATTCCGCGTCCGTTCATAGTGAGCTGCGAAAAAGGAGTGAAGACAGCCCTTAACTCCGGCCCTATGGCGGGATTTCCGGTTGTCGATGTCAGGGCGGTAGTTTATGACGGTAAAACGCATCCGGTAGATTCGAAAGATATAGCATTCCAGACGGCAGCGCGCCATGCGTTCAAAGAGTCGATGCAGAAAGCTAAGCCGGTGCTATTGGAGCCGATAATGGATGTGGATATTGTGGTGCCCGATGAATTCATGGGCGATATAACAGGAAGCCTTAATTCGAGGCGAGGAAGGGTCATGGGCATGGAGCCCGGGGACGGGATGCAGACTATAAAGGCCAAGGTCCCCCTCGAGGAGATGTATAAATATGTGAATGAAATGAAGTCCATAACGGGCGGTCGCGGCACATATTCGATGACATTCTCGCACTATGAGATCGTACCATCTGTACAGGCGCAGGCGATTGTCGAAAAGGCGAAGCTGACTAAAAAAGAAGAGGCGGAAGAGTGAAATAAGCTATAAGCCTTAAGCTGTAAGCTATAAGTTTTTGCTTACAGCTTATAACTTACAGCTAAGTCATATTCAGGAAGGTCGATTGACTTAAAAAATAAATGAGAGGGGAACATGAGCGGACATTCTAAGTGGGCGACGATTAAACATAAAAAAGCGGCTACTGATGCCAAGAGGGGGTCGCTGTTTACAAAACTTATCAAAGAAATAACGGTTGCGGCAAGGGGCGGCGGGAAACCCGAAACAAATCCGCGCCTCAGGGTCGCTATCGAAAGGGCTAAAGAAGCCAGTATGCCGTCCGACAACATAGACCGCGCGGTCAAAAAGGGTACGGGCGAACTTGAAGGCGTAAGCTATGAAGATATAACGCTTGAAGGTTACGGCCCGGGCGGGGTTGCCGTATACGTTGAAGGCGTAAGCGATAACAAGAACAGGACCACCAGCGAAGTCAGGACGATATTCACTAAGAAGGGCGGCAATATGGCAGGCGCGGGTTCTGTCAGCTGGATGTTCGAGAAGAAGGGCTATATAGTCGTTTCAAAGAAGACGATAGACGAGGATAAGCTAATGGGCATAGTCCTCGATGCCGGCGCCGAAGACCTGATAGTAGAGGATGAGAATTATGCCGTGAAAACCGCTCCGGCGGATTTCTTCAAAGTTAAAAAGGCCCTGGACGATAATAAAATACCTACGGAGGATGCCGAACTCACGCTCCTCCCCAAATCGACGGTCAAGGTGGCCGGTGATGATGCAAGAAAAATACTTGATCTTGTAGAAGGCCTCGAAGAACACGAAGACGTGCAGCACGTCTACGCAAATTTTGACATACCGGATGAAATGCTGAAGGAATAATGCGGATACTCGGAATAGATCCAGGGTTGGGTACGACCGGCTATGGCGTCATAGATGATAAGAGTTTCAGGATAATAGAAGCCGGCGTGATAAATACAAAATCCAACACGCCGATCCAGGCGAGAATCAGTAAAATATTCAACGAGATATCCGGCATCATAGATGAGCACAAGCCGGCGGTACTTGTCCTGGAAAAGATATACTCTCATTACAAACATCCTACCACAGCGATACTTATGGGCCATGCCAGGGCAATGGCATGCCTTGTTTGCGGCAAGTATAATATAAAACTGATTAATTATCCTTCTACAAAAATAAAAAAGACCATTACGGGGAACGGACACGCGTCCAAAAAACAGGTCCAGCGCATGGTGCAAAACCTCTTAAAGCTTAAAGACCCTCCCGAACCCGTTGACGTAAGCGACGCGCTCGCAATGGCAATAAGTTATTGTTATTTAGAGAATGGGCAAGGGTTAAGGGCCGGGGGGCAAGGGTAATAATGATATCCCAGATATCAGGCAAGATCAAAAAGAGAAAAGACGCTAGCCTCGTGGTCGATGTCAACGGTATTTCATATGAAGTGATGATACCGCAGGCGGTCATGAACGGCGTCGATAAGGCCAAATCGGAAGACGGCACTATTACACTCATGACGTACCATTATTATCAGATGGACCCGTCGAAGGCCATACCCGTCCTTGTGGGATTCCTGAATGAGATAGAAAAAGAATTTTTTGAACAATTCATAACCGTATCCGGGATCGGCCCCAAGGCCGCCTGCAGGGCACTGGCGTTGTCCATATCGGACATAGCCGCCGCTATCGACAAGGCGGACATGGCTACGCTGAAGACTCTCCCCGGCATAGGCGAGCAGAAGGCCCGCGAGATAATAGCGAAGTTGCAGGGAAAGGTCGGAAAATTCGGACTTCTCCAGGACCGGTATACGGGAGAATCGCCGAAGGTCAAGGAGGATATCAAGGGCGAGGCGCTGGGCGTCCTTCTGCAATTACAATATAAAAGAGGCGAGGCCGCCGAAATGATCGAGAAAGCGATAAGGCGCAATCCTAAAGTATCGAATTGCGAAGAGATATTGAATGAAGTATATAGGGGCAGCCGGAAGCCATAAGCTTTAAGCTGGAAGCGAAAAATGCCAAAAAAAGAAATAGAAAAAAATAATATTTCACCCGCAGGTCGGGAAAAGCTTATAACGACTCAGGAGACCGATGAGGACCTGATTCTTAATATTTCTCTCAGGCCTTCGAAATTATCCGATTTTATCGGCCAGAAGGAACTCGTCGAAAATCTGAAGGTTTCGCTGGAAGCCGCTAAAAAACGCAAAGAACCTATCGAGCACACTCTTCTCTCAGGGCCTCCCGGGCTGGGCAAGACGAGCCTGGCGCATATCATCGCCCGTGAAATGGGGACCAAGATCACTGCTACGAGCGGCCCGGCAATACAGAGGGCCGGGGACCTTGTAGGTGTCCTGACGAACCTCGAAGAGGGCGATATATTATTTATTGATGAGATACACAGGCTTTCGAAGACCGTGGAAGAGTATATATATCCGGCAATGGAAAATTTCGAGATAGACGTGATAATGGATAAAGGGGCTTATGCGCGGACCTATAAATTTAACCTGAAACGTTTCACCCTTATCGGCGCAACGACGCGCGCAGGGCTTCTCACCGCGCCGCTGCGGTCGAGGTTCGGGATATTCCATCATCTCGATTTTTATGAGACAGATGATCTGGTGAAGATACTTACCCGCTCGGCCAAGATACTTAACATACCTGTGGAAAAGTCAGGGATCGAGGAGATAGCCAGGCGCTCCCGCGGGTCGCCCAGGGTGACCAACAGGCTCCTCAGGCGTGTGAGGGACTGGACGCAGGTAAAGAAAGACGGCAGGATAACGTTGGAGGCAGTGGAAGAAGCACTGAAAAGCCACGGCATAGACAAGATGGGCCTGGATAACGTCGACAGAAAAGTCCTCAACGTCATTTACGAGTCATTTAAAGGCGGGCCGGTCGGGATAGAGTCTATAGCGGCTACGCTTAACGAAGAGCCGGATACGATCGTTGATATAGTGGAACCGTTTCTGCTTAAGATAGGCTTTCTAAAAAGGACTCCGCGCGGAAGAGAGTTGACGAAATCAGCCTATGAGCATATGGGCTTCGCGCCGGAAGAAAAGCATCTATTTTAACTCAAAACTTAAATCTTAAAACTGAAAACTATAACTAAAAACTTAAAACTTTAAATTTAGGTCGCGAAGCGACACAAAAGTTTTTAGTTATTAGCTTTAAGTTTTAAGTTAAAAACTCGGTATGAATGTATTATTACACATCTGCTGCGCGCCATGCGCAATATATCCGGTAGAAGAATTGAGAAAAGAAGGCCATAAGATAGCCGGTTTTTTTTATAATCCGAATATCCATCCATATTCAGAATATACCAGAAGAAAAGAAGCAGTTGAAGCATGCGCCAGGGAAACTGCTCTTAATATCATTTACGGCGATTATGATATAGAAGACTATTTCCAGCATATAGTTTACAATGAGGCGCCTGAAAAAAGATGCCCTGTATGCTGGTGGCTGCGCCTGGCGGAAACGGCAAAATACGCTAAGGATAACGGTTTTGACACTTTCACCACGACTCTTCTTGGCAGCCCTTATCAGGATCAGGATATTATTAAGGCCATCTATGATGATGTAGTGAAAAGCTCCGGATTGAAATCATATTATAAGGATTTCAGGCCCGGTTTTAAAAAGGCGCACGAGATCGCGAAGGCGAAAGGGGTTTACTGCCAGAATTACTGTGGCTGCCTGTTTTCCGAGAAAGAACGGTCTGAGAGAAAGAAGAAAAAAAATTAAACTATGGGATCTGTCGGAAAAACTCTCATATTATTCGGCATTATACTTATAATAGCCGGCATCTTATTCAATCTCGGCGTTAAGATGCCATGGTTTGGCAGGTTGCCCGGCGACATACATATAGAAAAGAAAGGTTTTTCCTTATTTTTCCCAATAACTACCTCAATCATTATTTCTATCGTACTTTCTGCCGTATTTATGATGATCGGAAAAAAATGAAAAAGATATTTTACGGTATAATTTTATTGGTGGCCTCATTTATCCTGCTGCCGGTATTCCCGACGTTGCCGGATAGCCCGCCGGACTCCGTAATCAGGGTATTGATATTGGATGATAAGGATGAGGTATCGATTACGCTGAAAGGCAGATACAGGATATATTCGCTAAGCCCCGAAAGGATATTTCTCGAAGGCTCGTATCTGAATACTAATGTGACAGCCGGAAGCGAAGGCATCGGAGTAGGGAATAGAGAAATTAAGGCCTCGGGGATAAAAATTTACATGACGCAGGATTCGAATATATATGTCGACGGAAAGCGCTTCAGAGGCAACATAGACATCATAAGAAAAGAGAATAAGAAACTTATGGTGATAAATTATATAGCCCTTGAAGATTATCTCTACGGCGTGCTTTATCATGAGGTCTCTCACCGATGGCCCATAGAGGTCCTGAAGGCGCAGGCTATAGCCGCGCGGACCTTCGCGCTTTATCAGGCGCGTCAGAATAAGATGCAGCTATATGACCTCAGAAGCGATATATATTCCCAAGTTTATGGCGGGAAGGCCGGCGAGAAATGGTCGACTACGAAAGCTGTTGACGCTACCAGGGGCAAAGTGCTGATATATAAAGGCGACATATTCCCGTCTTATTATCATGCGACCTGTGCAGGTCTCACCGAAGACGCCTCGAACCTTTGGAACACGGACATGCTGCCGCTTAAAGGCGTGCCCTGCGATTTTTGCAAAGGGTCGCCTCATTACAGGTGGACAAGGGAAATCCCGATAAAGTTGCTGGAAAGTAAGCTTAAAGATAAAGGGTATAAGGTAGGCGATATTATTTCCGTGAATATCTTATCAAAAAATATATCCGGCAGGGTGGATAAGCTGGAAATAAAAGATGTCACCGGGGTCTCGGTTATCCTCACGGGGAAGGATTTCCGGCAAATAATAGGCCCGAACGATGCGCGAAGCACAAAATTCGACGTATCGATAAAACGGGATAATCTTGTGCTGAACGGCCTTGGATGGGGCCATGGCGTAGGAATGTGCCAATGGGGAGCTTACGGCATGGCCAGACAGAAGAAAAAGTGCGAAGAGATACTTAAGTACTACTATCCCGGCGCGGAAATCTCCACGATCGATAAGCTGAAACAGTAAAATTTCTTGTACGCTGCCTCGAAATTTTAACGCGTCTGCTCACCACATCGCCACATCACATTTCAGCCGGACGCGAAAAAGTTATATAAAAAAATATGAAATTATCCGAATTTGACTATAGCTTGCCCAAAGAATTGATAGCGCAGTATCCGATGGAAGCCAGGGAGAAGTGCCGGATGATGGTGCTTGATCGCCGGGATGGATCTATCGCGCATAAAACATTCGAGGATGTCGTTGCGTATTTCAAAGAAGGCGATCTTCTGGTGCTCAATAACACAAAGGTGATCCCCGCGCGGCTATTCGGGAAAAGAAAGTCCGGGGGGAAGGTCGAATTATTTTTGTTGGAAAAGAAAAACCCGGTTTGCCGGGCGCTCGTGAGGCCGGCTGCGAGAATAAAAGAAGGCGAAAAGATCATGCTGGAGTCCGGTGATGAAGCCGAAGTCCTGGGCAGGGCGGATACGGGCAGGCTTGTCAGGTTCGACCGGCCGCTGGACGAGATATTGAAAAATGCGGGGCATGTACCGCTGCCGCCCTATATAGACAGGGACGATAAGGAGTCGGATAAAACAGATTATCAGACGGTCTATGGTTCCGAGGAAGGGGCTACAGCAAGCCCGACTGCCGGATTACATTTTACCGAAGAACTGCTGGAAAGGGTCAAGGGTCAAGGGGTAAAGATCAGGTTTGTGACGCTGCATACTAATTACGGAACGTTCGCGCCGATAAAGACGGATGAGGTCGAGGCTCATAAGATGCATAAGGAATGCTTTGAGCTTTCGGAAGAAACTTCTAAGGACATAGTGGAAACAAAAAAAAGCGGCGGCAGGGTATTTGCGGTGGGAACGACGACTACGCGGGTTCTGGAGTATTGCGCGTCTAGGCTTATGGATTACAGCTTACAGCTTAAAGCTGACAAGGGCTATACGGATATGTTTATATATCCTGGCTATAAGTTCAAAATAGTCGATCATCTGATTACGAACTTTCATCTGCCAAAGTCGACTCTGATGTTATTGGTGAGCGCATTCGCAGGGAAAGAGTTTATAATGAAAGCGTATGCCGAGGCGATCGAAAAGCGATACCGCTTCTTCAGTTACGGCGACGCGATGTTGATATTGTAGCTATAAGCTGTAAGCTTTAAGTTATAAGCTTACAGCTTAAGACTTAAAGCTTAAGGCTAAAAATGTTTAAACTGATTCACAAAGACAAATCAAGTAAGGCGAGGCTGGGGAAGCTGACGACAGCGCATGGAGAAATAAATACGCCCGTATTTATGCCTGTCGGCACGCAGGGTACCGTTAAAGCGCTGACGAACGCTGAGGTAAAGGAATGCGGCGCAGAGATAATTCTGGGCAACGCATATCACCTCTATTTGAGGCCCGGCCTCGAGATAATAAAGAAGGCAGGGGGCTTGCACAAATTCATGGGATGGGATAAGCCGATATTAACAGATAGCGGCGGATATCAGGTCTTTAGCCTGGCTAAGCTTAGGAAACTTACGCAGGACGGGGCTGAATTCTCGTCTCACATAGACGGCTCAAAGCATTTTCTTACACCGGAAAAAGTTATCGAGATCCAGCAGACCCTCGGAAGTGACATCATGATGATGTTCGACGAGTGCGTGCACTATCCGGCGGCGAAGGATTATGTCGAACAATCATTGGAGTTGACTACGAAGTGGGCGAAACGTTCGAAAGATTTTTTTACTGAAAGCAGAAAGCTGAAGGCTGAAGGCCAGCTCTTATTCGGGATAGTGCAAGGCAGCACATATAAGGACCTGCGGGACAGAGCGGTAGGGGATCTGCTGAAGATTGGATTCGACGGTTATGCCATTGGGGGCGTCAGTGTCGGGGAGCCGGAAAATCTGATACATGAGATCGCAGAATATACGGCATCATTGCTACCGGATGATAAGGCGAGATATCTTATGGGCCTGGGGACGCCGCCCGATATAGTGGAAGCAATCTCGAACGGCATAGATATGTTCGATTGCGTCGTCCCTACAAGGAACGGCAGGAACGGCCAGGCATTTACATGGGGCGGGGACCTTCAGCTAAGGAACGCGGAATATAAGGAAGATTTCAGGCCTATAGATGAGGCTTGCGGTTGCTATGCCTGCCGTACGCATACCCGCGCTTATATCAGGCATTTGTTCAATACGGAGGAATTGCTGGGACTACGCCTTGTATCATTGCATAATATATATTTTTATGTTAAACTTATAGAATTATGCCGTAGGGCTATAGCAGAAGATAGTTTTGATTCTTTTAAAAAAGAGTTCAACAGGAAGTATAACGAAAAGGAGAAAAAGCAATGAATCAAGCAGCGAACCCTTTATTGAATTTGATGCCGATTATATTGATATTTGTAATATTCTATTTCCTTTTGATCAGGCCGCAAAAAAAGGCCCAGAGCGAGCATAAGAAGATGATAGACAGCCTTAAGAAGAACGATGAAGTGATAACATCTGGCGGAATCCACGGGACCATCACAAATGTCAAAGAGCACAGCGTTACGATGAAAGTTGACGATAACGTTAAGATAGAAGTCCAGAAAAACAGTATATCCATAATGAAGAGAAAGGCATCGGAATAAATACCGGAGGAAAAAGATGAACAGAAGCGCGCAATGGAAGCTTGTAGGTATTATAGCTCTATTCATAGCATGCATCTGGCTTATATGGCCGCCTTTTACCGTTAAGGACAAGGCCGGGAACATTGTCCAGAAGGGTAAGATAAATTTAGGGTTGGATCTTCAGGGAGGCATGCATGTCGTTCTGAAAGTTGACATGGCACAGCTCCCGGCGGATGCCAGGAAGGACGCGGTTGAAAGGGCCATACTGATTATACGGAACAGGGTCGATAAGCTTGGCGTAGGGGAAATGTCTGTCCTTCGTCAGGGCAAGGACCATATCATAGTGCAGCTGCCGGGTGTTACAGAAAGGGAACGCGCCCTCTCAATGATAAGCCAGGCGGCCCACCTGGAGTTCAAGCTCGTATCCGATAACGTAGATGACCTTAAAAATGCTTTGGATAATAAGCCCGTTGAGGGCTATGAGCTGAAATATCTGGAGAGCGAACGCGGCGGCGGCGAACGCCTGCCTCTTCTTGTGGCAAAGGAAGCAAGCCTTTCAGGCGCGACGATCGTAAAGGCTAAGACCGACTTTAGTTCGAGGAACTTCGGCGAGCCTTATGTTTCGCTAAGCCTCAATGCTACAGGTGCCCAACTTTTTGCGAATGTAACGGCAACAAACGTCGGTAAGAAACTGGCTATAGTGCTGGACGGAAAAGTCGTATCGGCGCCGGTTATCAGGGAAGCCATACCGTCAGGGCAAGCGCAGATATCCGGCAACTTCACCGTTGAGGAAGCCAATGACCTGTCTAATATGCTCGAAAGCGGCGCTTTGCCGGCCCCTGTTATGGTGGAAGAGGAAAGGACTGTAGGCCCGCTCCTCGGAGCGGATTCGATAAAAAGCGGTATTCGGGCAACTCTGATCGGCGGTTTGCTGGTATTTATTTTTATGATAGTTTATTACCGCCTTGCGGGCATTGTAGCGAATATTGCCCTTACGCTGAACTTACTGATAATTCTCGCATGCCTTGCTTTATTTAAGGGAACTCTCACACTGCCCGGCATAGCCGGTTTAATATTGACTATAGGTATGGCCGTTGATGCCAACGTGCTCATCTATGAAAGGATAAGGGAGGAGCTTAAGTTAGGGAAAAGCCTCAGGGCCTCTATCGCGGCAGGCTACCACCGGGCGTTATCGGCAATTGTGGATTCGAACGTTACTACTATAGTAGCGGCGGCATTAATATTTAAATTTGGGACAGGCCCCATAAGAGGTTTCGCCGTTACTTTGACGATAGGTCTTCTGGCCAACTTATTTACAGCAGTTGTGTGTACGAGGGTTATATTCGAGCTATTGTGCGATCAGTTCGACCTTGCGAAATTAAGATTTATGCAGCTTTTTCCGGAGACCCATATCGATTTCATCGGCAAAAGAAAAATCTGCTATACGGTATCCGCCATTGTGATAATAACGGGCCTTGCGGTATTTGTGATGCGAGGAGAGAAGAATTTCGGCGTAGATTTCT
This sequence comes from Candidatus Omnitrophota bacterium, assembly GCA_022703295.1. Taxonomy (GTDB): domain Bacteria; phylum Omnitrophota; class Gorgyraeia; order 2-01-FULL-45-10; family 2-01-FULL-45-10; genus JAKLDX01. The sequence goes on along the minus strand of JAKLDX010000009.1, from coordinate 2,933 downwards.
CCGGAGGCACACTTCAGCAGTACGTATTTGAAAAACCGGTCGAAGCCGACAAAATAAGGAACGCGCTGAAGAATATAGGATTGGGGAACGCCTCTATCCAGCAGTACGGGGATCCGAAAGAAGTTATTATAAGAACGCAGGAAGATGTGACGAAAAAACTCGAGCCGATATTTAAAGAAAAATTCAAGGACAACTCGTTCCAGATACTGAGGGTTGAGACTGTAGGCGCCGCTGTAGGAAAAAATTTGAGACAGAACGCCATGACCAGCCTTTTGCTCGGCCTCGCGGGTATTCTTATTTATGTTATGTTCAGGTTCAGCCTGAAATACGGCATGGCGGGTATCGTGGCGCTTTTTCACGATATATTCATTGCTATAGGCGCCCTGGCTATTACGCATAGGCAATTCGACCTGACAATAGTGGCAGCGCTTCTAACGATAGCCGGTTTTTCCATTAACGATACAGTGGTTATCTATGACAGGATAAGGGAAAACCTGCGCCTGGTCAAGAAGGGCAGTTTCGTCGATATAGTGAATTTAAGCGTTAACCAGACTCTCGGGAGGACTATCCTTACGACCGGCGTTACAATGCTGGTTGTCATAGCCCTGTTGTTCTGGGGTGGAGATGTATTGAACGATTTCGCGTTCTGCTTGTTTGTAGGGTTTATTTCAGGCGTGTACTCTACCGTTTATATAGCAAGCCCGTTGATAATTTCCTGGCAGAAGAAGACGTCGCTGAGGAAGTAGACCTCATATGCAGAAGCACTATAGGCGCATACGTTTTATTTTGCTGATTATTTTGCTGCTTAACTGGTTTGTCGCGGCGGCAAAGATCATATTCGGGCTTATGTCCAGATGCGAGAGCATGACAGCCGATGGTTTCCACTCGCTGTCTGACGGCGCATCCAATATAATAGGGCTTATCGGAATAGCTTTTTCCTCCCAGCCTGTAGACGCTGACCATCCTTACGGCCATAAGAAATATGAGACTCTGTTTTCTTTAGGGATAGCAGGTTTGCTTTTCCTTATTGCCTTCAACCTTGCCAAGGAAGGCATTACCCATCTTTTTTATCCTGTAGCGCCTCAGGTGGATTACAGGAGTTTTATAGTAATGCTAATTACTATAGGCGTAAATATAGGCGTGATGAGGTACGAGTTTAGGCAAGGAAGTGAATTGAAGAGCGACATGCTTGTTGCGGATTCCATGCATACAAAGGCCGATATCTTCACTTCTCTGTCGGTAATAATAGCGCTCATCGCGATAAAGCTGGGTTATCCGATACTCGATCCGATAGTCACCATTATGATATCCATTTTTATCGTTTATTCCGGCATCGAGATCGTGAAAAATGCCTCGAAAATATTATGTGATAGCGTAGCTATAATGGATGTAAGAAAGATATCGGATATAGTCCTAAATGTGAAGGGCGTAAAGGCCTGCCATAAGATAAGGACCCGCGGCAGGCCCGATGACATATGCATCGATATGCATGTGCAGGTTGATTCCTCTATGCCGATGAAGGAAGCTCATAAAATTTGTTACGCCATAGAGGGAACTATTAAAAAGAAGATACCCGAAGTTTCGGACGTCCTGATCCATATAGAGCCGAAAGAAAAAGGCAGAAAATAATTTTTGTTTGAAAAGGCAAAATGCGAAAGATATGGAGAATAAAGGACCCGGATCCAGCCATTCAGAATGAATTGTCATCCGCTCTGAAGATATCAAAGATCACAGCCCAGCTCTTAGCCAACCGCGGTATTTCCGACCTGAGAGAAGCCGGCTCTTTCCTTCAATGCTCCCTCACATCCTGCCATGACCCGTTCCTGTTAAAAGATATGGACAAGGCCGTTTACAGGATAAAACAGGCTGTATCCGGCGGCGAAAAGATACTGGTTTACGGGGATTATGACGTGGACGGTATGACCGGCGTAGCTATTATTTATTCAGCCCTGAAGAATTTAGGCGCGAACGTCTCAAGCTATATACCTAACCGGCTGGAAGAAGGGTATGGCCTGAATTCCGGCGCTGTAAAGAGGGCAGAACGGGACGGCGTCAATCTGTTAATAACTGTCGATTGCGGCATAAGTTCTTTTAGAGAGATCGAATATGCCAACTCCCTGAGGATGGATGTAATAGTTACGGATCACCACGAGATACTGGAGTCGCGCGTTCCAGCTGCTTATGCTGTTATAAACCCACTTCAGGAGGATTGTAAATATCCCTTTAAACATTTAGCGGGAGTCGGGATAGCTTATAAGCTGGCTAAGGCATTATATGAGAATACGCCTTTTTTTGCAGAAGACTTCCTGGATCTGGTCAGCCTTGGAACCGTCGCCGATATCGTGCCGCTGATCGGCGAGAACAGGGTATTGGCAAAGCACGGCCTGGGCGAACTCAATAAACGCCATCGTGTCGGGCTGCGCGCCCTTATGAAGGTCGGAGGCCTGGAAGGCAAAGACATTTCGAGCGGCCACATAGGTTTCATACTGGGCCCCAGGATAAATGCCATGGGCAGGATCGGTTCGCCGCAGAAGGCGCTCGAGCTTTTACTCAGTGAAGATGAAGACCTCGCGTTGAAGTTAGCGAAGACTCTCGACACAGAGAACAGGAACCGGCAGAAGATAGAAGGTAAGGTGCTGGACGAAGCGCTTTCCAAAGTAGAACGGGAAGTGAATTTCAAGCATCATCAAGTTATTGTATTGGCAAGCGAAAATTGGCACGCGGGCGTGATAGGCATAGTAGCCTCCCGCATAGCCGACAGGTTCTATCGGCCCACCATACTTATTTCAATGGACGGCAAGGTCGGCAAGGGTTCGGGCCGGAGCGTGGAGAATTTTCACCTTTTCGAATATCTGCTGCGGTGCAAAGATTCTTTAATGGGATTCGGCGGCCATGAATCGGCTTGAAAGAATCTTTGCACCGCAGCAGATATT
>JAKLDX010000089.1:344-5337 GCA_022703295.1 Candidatus Omnitrophota bacterium | reverse complement strand
AAGAAAAAGATAATTTCCGTCGATCCGAAAGAAGAGCATTTCAGGTATTATAGAGGTATCAGTGTGATTACCCCGAATAACCATGAAGCTTCAAAGGCCGTAGGGTTTGCGATAAAAGACGATGCCACTCTGAGGAAGGCCGGTAAGGCTTTATTGGACAAGATAAGATGCAGGATCGCGCTGATAACGCTCGGGGAGAACGGGATGGCGGTCTTCCAGAACGGCAAGCCGATGAAGCAGATACCGACCGTAGCGCAGGAGGTATTCGATGTTTCTGGCGCGGGCGATACCGTGATAGCAAGCTATACCTTATCGCTCGGGGCAGGGGCAGACCCTATTCAGGCTGCCCACATAGCAAATTGCGCGGCCGGGATAGTTGTCGGCAAAGTTGGCATAGCGGTGGTGACTCCGGACGAGCTGACAGATCGTGTCCGAAAGGAAATGGAGAAATAAAAGTTTAGGAGGATCTCTTTGGTAAAAGCAATAGGTGTGATACCGGCAAGGTGGGGCGCAACGAGGTTCGAAGGCAAGGTGCTGGCGAATCTCCTGGGTAAGCCCGTCATACAGCATGTCTGGGAAAACGCGAAAAAGGCAAAAACGCTCGACGACCTCGTAGTTGCCTGCGACGACGAGAGGATACTGAAGGTCGTGGAGAATTTCGGCGGGAAGGCCATATATACTTCTCCGGACCAGCCGTCCGGCACGGACAGGCTTGCCGAAGTCGTGAACCCGCTTGACGTGAAGATCGCGGTCAATATACAGGGCGACGAGCCGCTTGTGAAACCCATAATGATAGATAACCTGGTGATTGCGCTTCAGGACGAGAAGGCCGCGCAGATGGCTACGATGATAAAAAAGATCGAGGACGAGGCCGAGCTTACCAATTCCAATGTCGTGAAGGTTGTCGTAGATAAAAACGGCTACGCGCTCTATTTCTCCAGGTATGCCATTCCCTATAACAGGACAGGTGAGACCGACGAAAAGAAGAGGCCGACCTATTATAAACATATCGGGCTTTATGCTTTTACGAAAGATTTCCTTTTTACATTCAGGAATCTTCCCAAATCAGGCCTCGAGAACGCGGAGAAGCTGGAACAGCTGAGGGTCCTCGAGTATGGGTATAAGATAAAGATAGTAGAGACAAAATTCGATACGGTAGGCGTTGACAGGCCCGAAGACCTGAAGAGGGCGGAAGAAGCGCTTTTGAGAGAAAGAGAACTTGCCAATGAGTAAGGAAGTCGTCATAGGGAATGTCAGGCTGGGCAGGGGCAACGGCCTTGCGCTGATCGCGGGCCCGTGTGTTATAGAATCGGAGGCGAGCGCTTTGCGGCACGCCAAACAGATAAAGGCTATAACTAAACGCCTCGGCATCGGCTTTATTTATAAATCAAGTTACGACAAGGCGAACCGCACCTCTTTAAAATCCTACAGGGGACCGGGCCTCAAAAAAGGTCTGGCCATATTAAAGAAAATTAAAGAAGAGCTGTCCGTGCCCATACTGTCCGATGTGCATTGCAGGAGCGAAATAAAAGAAGCCGCCAAAGTGCTGGACGTTATCCAGATACCGGCGTTCCTTTCGCGCCAGACGGACCTCATACTGGAAGCGGCGCATACAGGTAAAGTCGTGAATATAAAGAAGGGGCAGTTCCTGGCGCCGTGGGACATGAAGCATGTCATAAATAAGATAGAATCTGCCGGCAACAGATCGATCATATTGACCGAAAGGGGCGTAAGTTTCGGCTATAATAACCTTGTCAGCGATTTCAGGTCGCTTCTGATTATGAAGGAATTCGGCTACCCTGTCGTATACGATGCGACGCACTCTGTCCAGATGCCCGGCGGATTGGGCGAGAAGTCCGGCGGCGAGAGAAAGTATATACCGTACCTCTCCATGGCCGCCGTTACGTGCGGCGCCGATGCCGTATTCCTGGAAGTTCACGAGGATCCGGATAAGGCCCCGAGCGACGGCCCGAACATGGTAAAGCTGGATGAGCTTGAAGGCATTCTGATAAAGTTAAAGAAAATAGAAAAGGCGGCGGGCTAAGACATTGAAGACAATAGCGAAAAGAGTACTGACGATCGAACGCGACGCTTTATCGAGCCTCATAAAGAGGATAGACGGTTCTTTCGAAGATGCGGTCAGGGCTATTTACGCCACTAAGGGGCGCGTTATTGTCACGGGGATGGGCAAGCCCGGATTTGTGGCGCAGAAGATATCCGCTACGCTTTCTTCGACCGGCACGCCTTCGCTCTATCTTCATCCTGCTGAAGCTCTTCATGGCGACCTCGGAAGGGTTACTAAAGATGACATAATATTGGCCCTGTCAAATAGCGGTGAAACGGAAGAGATGATAAAATTCCTTCCTATAATAAAAAAGATCGGCGCCAAGCTCATAGCCATGACGGGGAATACGAAGTCGACGCTCGCGCGATTCGCGGATTATATCATAGATGTATCGGTTGACAGAGAGGCATGCCCGCTCGGCCTTGCGCCGACAACATCCACCACCGCGATGCTCGCCATGGGAGATGCTTTGGCGGTGGCATTGCTGGATAAAAAAGATTTCAAAGAGAAAGATTTCGCTTTTTTTCATCCGGGCGGTATCCTGGGAAAGAGGTTGATACTCAAGGTCGGCGACATTATGAGAAAAGGCCGTGATAATCCCATTGTTAATGAAAATATGCCAGTGAAGAAGGTGCTCCTCGCCATAACAAAGGCGCGCGCGGGAAGCGCCAGCGTTGTAAACTCAGACGGCCGTCTGACGGGGATATTTACGGACGGGGACCTGAGAAGGCACCTGGAAACGGATCCGCGCCTTATAGACAGAAAAGTGAAAGAAGTGATGACGAAGAACCCTACCTCGATAAAAAAAGATAAGCTTGCGGCTGAGGCCTTTGACATACTGCGCTCAAAAAGAATAGACGAGCTCCCTGTAGTGGATGAAAAGAAGCGCCCGATAGGCCTGTTGGATGTACAGGACCTTCTTAAGGCAGGTTTGGTATGATCGATAACAATGTGCAGGAACGCGCGAAACGCGTTAAGATACTCGTCCTCGATATAGACGGTGTTATGACGGACGGCCGTATAATATACAGCATATACGGCGATGAACTGAAATTTTTTGATGTGCAGGACGGCCTGGGTATAACCCTCCTCAATAAGGCTGGTATAAAAAGCGTCATCATAACAGCCAAAAAATCCCGCATAGTGAAATTACGCGCAAGAGATATGAAAGTTGCCAGGGCCTATCAGGGGTTTCCCAATAAACTTATTCCGTTAGAAGATATCCTGAAAAGGTTCAAGGTGAAAGCGGAAGAGCTGTGTTTTATAGGCGATGACCTGATAGACATTCCGGTGCTGAAACGGGTCGGTTTTGCGGTGGCAGTACCTAATGCGATGGACGAAGTCAAAAATCATGCCCACTATGTGACTTCCAAAGCCGGTGGCCGGGGTGCGGTGCGGGAGATCTGTGACCTTATCCTTAAGGCACAGGGTAAATGGAGCGAAGCTACCTCGCCGTATTTAGCTTAAGCTGACCTAACGTTTTTTCTTTCTTCTATCCTGCAAAACAATAAATTCAGCAAAAACCATAGAGCATATCCGCCGATCACGCCGTAAGTCAATTGTATACCAAGGTCCGGCAGAAAATTTACGGTAGGGGGGTTTATTATCTCGGCCGGCTCATTCGGGCCCCTCATAGGTGTGTCGGATAAAAGGTCTTTTACGCGTGCCTGCTCTTTCTCGACGGCCGAAGAAGCATTTATCAGCTGGGCGATCCTTTTGTCGATAAGAGAATTACGCTCTTTAATGGCATTGATGCTTTTTGTCAGGGCATTGACCTGGTCCTGTATTTCTAATTTCTGGTATTCAAGCTTTTCGAGGGAGACTACTTGCGGGGCAAGCGCTTCTTTTTCCCTGGTAAGTAAATCCACTTTTTCCTTTACTGAGGCGACCTCCGGCCAGTTATCAGTATATTCCTCTTTGAGCTTCGCGAGCCTTTGAGTCGAGCCGAATAGTTCGCTTTCTATCTGCCTTATGCGGTCGTTTGTCCTGTTTACGCGCTGCAATTCCAATTCCGTTTTTTTCATTTTCAGATCATAAGACTTCAGATTTTCCGAAAGCTTCTTTATATATACGACTATTTTTTCACGCTCTCTGTACAGGGCGTCCGTGTTTTTGGTGCTTATTTCCGCGGCGTCGGGATTTACGTCTGCGGCGCCCTCTTTGCCGGATTCCGCTTTGGCCGATTCTTTCTGCAGGTATTTCAGGTATACGACCGCGATGTCACCCGCAAGTTTAGTCAATTTTTCAGGATTATCCTCGCTCCTGACGCTTATCCTCATTATGTCGGCGGCGCCCAGGCGTTTTGCGCGGACTATCCTCTTCAATTTATTCTCGCTGAAATCTGAATCGACGTCTTTTAGTATAGAGTGGCTTGTTATTATATATGTCTGGCTGATAAACCATTCGTTGACCGTTATCCAGCTGAAGTCTGTCTTTCTTGCATTCTCAGGGGGGCTTAAAGAAATATCTATTACAGCTTCGTATAGAGGGTTGTTCAAGACAAAAAAGGCAGTGACAGAAGCGATGATTATGATTAGATATGCGTATTTATATCTGGGAAAATTCATATGATTATCACGCATAAGTATACCTTAAAAAGATATAAAATGCCAAAAAAATCTGTAACTTATGATATAATATCACGGGTGGTTTATGGAAAGATATCTGGGATCAGCCTTTATTATAAAATACCTGTTTCTGAACTATCTTATATTGTCCGGGCCGATGGCATTCATCGCCTTATGCATAGGCTTAACAGGGTTATGCATGGGCCTGTTCATGCTGTTCTTCGGAAAAGCCAGGAAATATGCAGGTGTGCTGTTTGTGCTCGCGCTGGCATCTCTTGTCATCGGAAGCGTTGGCAGCGCTTTGACGTTATCCAGCGCCCAGGAGGCGGTGCTGTTGGAAGAGACCAGGCACCTGTCTTCC
>JAKLDX010000089.1:0-334 GCA_022703295.1 Candidatus Omnitrophota bacterium | reverse complement strand
CTAAATATGACGACCTGCAGTATGGCTATTCCAGAATGCTGCTATATCTCTTTCCGTTCCTCATCGGTATGGCAAGCGCCGTCCCTTCTCTGGTATTTGCGGTTATCTTCAAGATAAAGAAGAGATAGCGCGCCGACCCTTTTCTTGACAATTTAATAATATTATTATATAGTGATATGTCATTAACAATGGTTATAAAAAATGAAATTTAAATTAAGGAGGTACTACCTATATTATCTGGGCAGGTGCCTATCCGCTATATTTTACTTTATTCCTCTAAGGCTGGGCCTGCGCATAGGGTCTTTTTTTGGAACGGTCGCCTTTGACGTCACCG
>JAKLDX010000088.1 GCA_022703295.1 Candidatus Omnitrophota bacterium | reverse complement strand
GGTCGACGCTGCGTATCCTGTCGACCTTATTGCCGGAGAGTTCTATTCTGAGCGGATATTCAAATGTGAGCGGGTATATGGTTATGGTATCGCCGAGCCTGGCGAAATCGCCTTCTTCGGCGACGCGTTTCGATGCGTGGTATCCGTATTCGACGAGGCTCATCGACAACTTCTCGATGTCGATCTCCTCGTTCAGGTAGATTTTTACAGATTCGAACATTTTAGGAAGCTACATCTTTTTTGGAAGAGACACTCCCAGCAGACGAAGGCCGTTAGCAAGAACTATTCTGGTGCAATCGACCAGGATGAGGCGCGACTTCGTCAGGCTATGGTTATCGCCTATTATCCTGTGCTTGGTGTAGAAGGAATGGAATATCGCAGCGACATCCTGCAGGTACTGCAGTATCGTGTAAGGCTCGAGGGCCTTGCCGCTCATCGCTACGACCACAGGGAACTGCCTCAGGACCCTCATCAGCTCTACCTCTTCCGGCTCCTTAAGTAGCCGCGAATCGAACTTAGCGCCGATATGTGTCTTCCTGCCGCGGTCAAGCACGGACCATATCCGCGCATGGGCATATTGTATATAATATACCGGATTCTCCATCGATTCTTTTTTGACGGCATCAAGGTCAAAATCGAGATGGCTTGATATGCGCCTCATGAGAAAACAAAAACGCGACACATCCTTGCCGACCTCGTCCATGACCTCGCGCAATGTCACGAACTCGCCCGCACGCGTGGACATCGAAACTACCTGGCCGGCCCTGTATAAGGTCGCCAGCTGCACTATCAGGACCGATAAAGATGCATCAGGAAAACCCAGCGCCCTTATCGCAGCTTTCATCCTGGGCACATACCCATGATGGTCCGGGCCCCAGATATCCACTATCCTTTTGAATCCCCGGCGGTATTTTTCCCGGTGGTATGCTATGTCGGGAGCAAGGTATGTGGCATTTCCGTCAGACTTATAAATGACTCTGTCCTTGTCATCGCCGAATTCCTGCGACTTGAACCATACAGCTCCGTCCTTTTCGTATATGTAGCCCTTATCCCTGAGTATCCCTATGGTTTTTTCAACTTTTCCGGATTTCCTCAGATCTTTCTGAGAGTACCATACATTGAATCTGACACCGAAATCCTTAAGGTCCTTCCGTATATCGTTCAGTATCCAGCGCAGGCCGAATTCCCTGAAAACCTTTATATCCGCTGTCTTTAAATATTTCTTACCGAACTTTGCCTTGAAGGCTTTCGCTATGTCTATGACGTAAGTGCCTTTATATCCGTCCGCCGGGAATGGTTCTCCCGAGCCGAAGAGTTCCGCGTACCTGGCCTTTATCGAATTACCGAGTATATCCATCTGGGTGCCTTCATCATTCAGATAATACTCTCTCGTAACATCATAGCCCAGGAATTCCAGGATATTCGCCAGACTGTCCCCTATAGCGGCCTGTCTGGCATGCGCAATGGTCAACGGACCGGTGGGGTTCGCGCTGACAAACTCGACCTGCAATTTAACGCCCCTGCCGATACTCGCTTTTCCGTAAGAGGCGTTCTTTCTTTTGATCTCAAGAAGCATTTTCCCAAGATATGAAATACTTAAAAAGAAATTAACAAAGCCCGGCGCTTTTACCTCTACGCGCTCTACCCTGTCTTTAAGGAATTTAGATGCGGCGACTTCGCGGTCAAGCCTCTCTTTAACCAGAAGCGCAAAGTCCATGGGATTCATGCCTACCGGCTTCGATGCCCGTAGCGCGATATTGGACGAAAGGTCGCCGTTGGCTTTTTCTTTGGGTATTTCAAGCTCGATTTTAAGTTCGTGGGGTTTGGCAGGCTGCGCGTTGCGCTGGGCAAGTACGGCAGAAACTGCCTGCTCTAAAACAGATATGATATTTTTTTCGATCCCGTCAAGGCGCATTGTATGCTTTGGTTAGCGTTTTTTGGTCTTCTTTTTGCGAGAGGTTCTTTTGCGAGAGGCCGGCTTCTTCGGTTTCGTCGGTTTCTTTTCCCTGAACTTCTCCTGCGGGGCATCGCCCCAGAGCCGCTCCAGGTCATAAAAACGGCGTATCTCTTCCAGAAATACGTGCACAACGACATCGCCGTAATCAAGAAGGATCCACGATGCCTCTCTCTGGCCCTCACTATGCCAGAGCCGACACCCCTTCTCTTTAAGCTTTACAGAAATGTGGTCAGCGATAGCCCTGACTTGGGTCGTGGAAGCGCCGCTTGCTATTACGAAAAAATCACAGACGCTCGACACCTTTTTCATTTTAATGAAAACTATATCGAGCGCCTTTTTATCTGCAGCGGCATTGGCAATAGCCAATGCCTTAGTTTTTGAATATATGACTTATCCCTTCTTCCTGAAAAATCGAAAAATTACTTCATTATCTTATACATGCCGGTACCGCATGTAACGCATTTACCCTTCATGGCCTGTCTCTTGTTTTTCATCGTGACTTTCTGGGTATCCTTCATCTCTCTCTTTGATTTACATTTTACGCAATATCCTGTTTCTGCCATTATGATTCACCTCCCTTTATATTTTGCGCCTTTTTGAGGCGCGTGCTATTCAATTTTGTAAAATTATACACTATAAAATACCGCCGGTCAAGTGAATAACGTTATTTGTATAGGCCGTGCTTAATTATATAGTCCCTCACCTTATCCGGCACCAGATACCTTATGGATTTCCCGTCCTTAAGCCGCCTCCTTATGTCTTCCGAAGACACCTCAATAGGCGTTATGACAACGGTTTCTATGTCTTCCGGCACGTCTTTTACGGGATAACCCGGCCTGTTCGCCACGATGAATTTGGACATTTTGAATATATCATTGACGTCTTTCCACGAGAAGAGGTCCTTGAGCAGATCCGATCCTGTTATGAAATACAATTCCGCGCTGTCGCCGTATTTGCCCCTGAAATCCTTCAGGGTATCGATGGAATAAGATTTCTTCTTGGAGTCTATCTCGAATGTGGAAACGCCGAATGCCGGATTCCCGGATATCGCCAGCTCCACCATCTTAAGGCGGTCTTTTGGCTTTATGTTGGTCTCGATATTCTTGTGCGGCGGCAGAAAGGTCGGCACAAATATCACCTTATCCAGGCGCAGCTTTGAAAGCGCTTCCTCGGCCAGTATAAGATGCCCCATATGTATCGGATTGAACGTCCCACCCAGTATTCCTATGCGCATATTAACCTCTTTTTAGCTCAAAGCTTAAAACTATAACTAAAAACTCAAAACCAAGATTCAAGCCAAATTCAGGTCCGAAGGACACATGAGTTTTTAGTTTTTACATTTAAGTTTTGAGCTTACTTCCTTATCTGGCCCCTGCCATAGATGACATATTTATACGACGTAAGCTCTTCGATCCCCATGGGGCCGCGGGCATGTATCTTGTCCGTAGATATTCCCATCTCCGCGCCTTTACCAAATACTCCTCCGTCGGTAAACCGCGTGGAGGCGTTGACATATACGCACGCCGAATCTACCTCTTTCAGGAATTTCTCAGCATTTCTTTTATTGTTCGTCACTATAGCGTCCGAGTGGTAGGATCCGTATTTCATTATATGCTTTATCGCCTCATCCGCATCCTTCACTATATTTACCGAAAGTATCAGGTCTAAATATTCGGTATACCAGTCTTCTTCCGTCGCCAGTTTTATACCCGGCACTATGCGCCTGACTTCCTTCGATGCGCGTATTTCAACGCCGGCGTCCTTGAAAAGTTTTATCATCGACGGCAGGAACCTTTTGGCTATCTTGCGGTTCACGAGAAGCGTCTCCATGGCGTTGCACACGCCGGGACGCTGTACTTTAGCGTTAAGGCATATGGCTTTCGCCATTTTAATGTCGGCGCCTTCGTCAACATAGGTGTGACAGACGCCTTTGTAATGTTTTATGACCGGTATCCTGGATTTTTCCGTAACATCTTTTATCAGAGACTCCCCGCCGCGCGGTATGACAAGATCGATTATGCCCGATTGCATCAGGAGCTCATCCACGACCCACCTTCCGGTATCCTTTATGATCGAGATCGCACCCTCCGGCATCGCATGCTTCCGGGCCTGGGCCTGCAGTATATTAAAGATCGCTATGTTTGAATTTACGGCCTCACTACCGCCCCGTAATATCACGGCGTTCCCGGACTTTAAACAAAGGCCTATGCAATCGCTCGTGACATTAGGGCGTGACTCATAAATTATGAGTATGACGCCTATAGGGACCCTTACCTTCTTTATGAGAAGGCCGTTAGGCCTCCTGATCTTTTCAACTATCTCTCCGACTGGGTCTTTCAGCTTCGCTATGCTTATGAGCGAATTTGCCATCGAGATTATCCTGGGGCCGTTAAGTGTGAGCCTGTCTATGAGCGCATCCGAAAGGCCGATCCTCTTTGCCGTCTCAAGGTCTTTTTTATTTTCGTTTATAATATAGGAGCTGTTCGCCAGGATCGCCTTCCCCATTGAGATCAGCGCCTTGTCTTTGGCGCCCGAATCCAAGAGGGCCAGCCCCCTCGAGGCCTCTTTCGCTTTTTCGCATAATTTTTTTACGCCGTTTTTCGATATCATAAGATCACCAGATTATCTTTATGCACAACTTCGTCCCGCCCCTGGTACCCGAGGACCGCTTTGAACGCGCCGGATTTCATCCCTTTTATTTTCGCTATCTCAGCGGAGGAGTAATTCGACATACCTCTCGCGAACTCCCTTCCGTCCTTGCTGACTATCTTCAATATATCGCCCGCGGCAAATTTCCCGTCACACGATACGATGCCGCTGGCAAGCAGGCTTTTGTCTTTTTTCTTCAGGGCATCAGCCGCTCCTGCGTCCACCGCTATCGAGCCCTTAGGCTTTGACGAGAACGCTATCCACCGCTTTTTCGCTATAAGCCTGGTCTTTTTACTGGGAAATCTTGTGCCGACACCTTCGCCTTTTAATATTCGCAGTATGATATCTCTCTTCTTACCGTCGGCGATGACGCATTCTATGCCGGCGTGAGTAACTGTCTTGGCTGCCGTTATCTTCGTCACCATGCCCCCGGTGCCAAGGTCGCAATGGCTTGCGCCGGTTAGCGCAAGTATCCTCTGGTCGATTTCGGGCACAAGGCTTATGACCTTCCCGCCTCTATCCAGCAGCCCTTCCACATCCGTCAGCAGCATAAGCATGTCGGCTCCGCACAGGTCGGCAACCAGACTGGAGAGCCTGTCATTATCCCCGCATCTTATCTCTTCGGTGGCGACTGTATCGTTCTCGTTTATGACAGGGACGGCGCCGTGCTTAAGGAGCGCGTTGATCGTATGTTTAATATTGAGGTACCGCTGCCTGTCATTGAAATCTTCCTGCGTCAGGAGGATCTGCCCTACATGGATGTCTTTTTTAAA
>JAKLDX010000087.1 GCA_022703295.1 Candidatus Omnitrophota bacterium | reverse complement strand
TTTCCGCATCGGACGGGTCTATGCCTTCTCTTCTCAAAGCCGCGTCAAGTTCCGCAGGCGTAGCGAATGAACGCACGACGACCAGGTTCTTCAAGAATGGCTTGAGGTCTTCGTCGTCTTTCAGCTCGTCGAGTTTTCTTAATAAAACCTGGAGCTTTTGGGCTTCAAAGCCTTTGAGGTTCTTGTGGAACGCCAGCCCGAGTTTTTTCTTTGACCGCAGGATAGATATGATAGCTTCCAGCATATTCTTCGTCATGAGTTCAGGATCAACAAAATTCCTCAAATATGGCCGCAGGGCCTGCGCATCTATCCAAAGCGGGTCGTCGCTAATAGAAACTGTCGATGCCGCCGCCGGGAAAGACTTCAAGCTCAATACAGGCATATCTGCCGCTGCCGTCACAGGCGTGTATGCCTCTGCGGTAACAAGCGCTTCGGCCGGCTTCGCGTCATCTCCCGCCGGGAAGCTCTTGCGGTCTTCGGGCTGCGCTTTCGCAAACGTTATGCTGGAAGGAGCACCGAGACTAATTGTGGCCTTATCATTCTTTACTCCGTTAATCCTCATATTAAGCCCACAACTTATATCGATAGGGCGTTTAGCAGGCACGATATTGTAAGGTTTTGGCTGTTGAGCTCTTCTCGAGGTCACTTCTATCGAGATCATCTTTTTACCTGTATTCACACCGATGACATTTATCACGATCCCATTATCTGAAACTAAATGATCTCCTTTTTTTACCGTAAAGGAATGTTTGCTGTGCCCTAGCGCCGGGACGGCTGGTTTTGTCTGGTTTGCGGCCTCTTCCTCTCCCGCCGGGAAGCTCTTGCACTCTTCAGGCGATCCCGTTCCTGCCGGCGCTTTTTGAGGCATCGCCGGAGCCGCGGCGCTCTCCAGATATTCACGCACCGCGTCCATGAAACCGATTGCGGTAAGGTCTCTTCTGACCTTGTCGTCTATATCCGCGCCTCCGGAACACCTCGCTCTGATATCCTTCAATGGTTCGACGAGACATCCGCATTCCGGGAAATCCCTGGCCATACTTTCAACCATCCAGATAAGATAGCCGGTAATATCGCCGCGGCCATCTTGATTATCCGCATGATACATCAGGCTCCATCTATTGTATTCTCCCAAGCCGGCGAAGGCACTGAAGAACCCCCGAAGCCCGGGATTATCTTTTCCTGCAGCTATTGTAGTCAGGCTGACTCCCCATTCTTCATACTTCCAGTCAAAGCCCGGTAATTTATTCACTCGTTTCAATATTTTGGCTGCTAGTTCGGGCGTAAGCCGCATTCTGTTCCGGATGATTTCTCGCGCGCCGGACTTCCCTCTTTCATAGCTAAAATCCTCGGCAGGTTGTTTATCCGACATTCTCAATAATACAAAAGCTCCCATATCCATGCTATGCCCCATAAATTGTTCTGTCCCGACCTTGCCAAATTTATAATTGAACCTCTCCCAGGACTCGGCATGCAGCGGACTTACGCGAAGCGGTTCGCCTTCACGGTAGGCTTTCAGCCTTCCTACGGTATCGCGGTTCTCGAAATTAAAAAAGTTACGTAGATCCCTAGGCAGCGCGATGCCGACTGCCCCTTCTGAAACCGCGTAATTATGCAGCTCCGTCAAGAGATTCATGAGGACCTTTTCGCCGTCGAATATCGGCGATTCAATCGTATCGACGGTAAGGATTTTATTGCCTTTATCATCCTTACCCCAGGCAAGCCCCACGTAACCGTGGAGTTCTTTCTTTTTGTAAATAAAGTAAAACTCCGTATCCTCCTGCATCGCCCTCGTGAAAGCCTTGCCCTTATCCATGTCAAAAGAACAATCGACTATACCGGCGCGGCCATGAAAAATACTCAAAAACCCTGTCGGCACAAGCGTAAAACCATGTTTTCCAGCCCCTTGCACATACTGCGCCTTAGTGGCTTCCTCGTAGAACGGCCGGCCAAGCGCCTTTAACGACTCCGCCAATTCACCTAAAGCGCCAAGGCTGAAACCGGCGCCCCCAGGCAAATGATTTACATAATCGCCATACAACATCATGAACATGCGCAATTTGGTCTTTACATCGGAAGATTCCAGCTGAGACATGAAGGCGGCGTCCTCCAGGATTTCGCTTATTATAAGAGAGCGCATCGCTATGATATATTTTCCATGCAATTCTCGTGTGAGATTCGCATCCGGCAATCTTTCGGAAAGCTTGCCCGCGAGTACGATAAACGCGGTTCTATAATATTCCGCTTTGTGCGCAAGGAATTCTTCCTTCATTTTGTCGGGCGCGGGGAAGTCTACATGGAATCTCCCTTTTGATGCCTGCCATGCCCCGCTTCTTTCGGCTTCATTACGTTTCATAAGGAAATACAGATTTCTCATATTCAGCGCTTTGTGTCCGGGGAACATATCATCAAGCCATGAAAAATCGTCGACAGCCGCTTTTATGCTCTTTAATTCCCGAAGGTGCGCGTCAAGAATAGCAGTGTCTACATCGCCCACGACCAGTTCACGTATGCCCTCTCCGCTTATTTCAAGCCGTTTCAACCTCTTGCCTTTATTAAAAAGCCCCCGGAAATATCCCGGATGATCCGCTTCAAACCACTTCAGTATGTCCATCCTTTCCTTGAACTCATTGAAATTGACCAAGATTCCGTTTAACCGGCATCCCAGATATGCCAACAAGTTCTGTTGATAATCGTTCGGATCGAACCCGTTATCGATAAGCGCCTGGCTGCGCTGTATCAGGGATTCGATGCAGATCTCGGCGGCCGCAGACTTCAGAAATTCTTCCAGTATCGCGCTATCAAACGGCATCTCGTGTTCAAGCATAAACGCGCATATCTTTGGGCCTGCCCCATCGTCTCTGTATCCGCCTGATTCTATAGCGCTCACAAAAAGCGCTGTATATTCCGTCTCCCCCGCTAACCCGGCCGGATTACCTCTATAGGAAAATAGGTCTGCAGGGGCCCTGCCATGCTTCAATAATATGCTGTCTATCGCGGCAATAGCGCGAAAAGCTGCCGATGCCACAAACGGCGCGTAATCAGACATAAGCACATTGTGGAATATTTCCGTGTGCGGCTCCACGCCCGCCTCAACCAGTGCTATATTGATATTTTGCAATTCCGCCAAGCATGCCTTAACAATTTTTTCGTTGAATTTACCGGCTTTTTTGCCGGCGCCGATTCCAGCCAATTCGTTGACTCTATTTTCGATAATAGATAAAATATGAAACCGGCTTTCGGATTTTGTCTTATTTATTAAAGCGGCCTCGATCCTGCCCAATGCTTTAACGGCCTGGATACAAAGAGCCGCATCTTCAGAGCCCAGCATGCCTTTAAGCATTTCAATGTACTCCTCCGGAGACCTGCCCATGCCGATAAGGGCTTCGCTTACACTGGCCACAGCATAAGCTGCCATTCCCCGCACCGCACTTTCCTTATCCCGAAGACAGCTCTTTAATAGCCTATCACTTTGAGGGTCTCCTCCTTGCCGGACAATCTCGGTGTCGATATCTGCCAGGGCCTGAAATAACCCCATGCGCCAAAGCCTTTTAGTGTAGTATGGCTCTCCTATATGCCGATATTTCTCGATCATATACGGTAAAGTACGCTGTAGAAATGGCAAATATTGAGGCTTCTGCTTCATTTTTATTCGCGCTACATCGATCTTTCTCATCACTTCAACATAGCCTGTCTGTGCATATTCCATAAGGCCGTCAAACTGGTCACACACTTTTTTTAGCCTTTCCTCTACAGCGGACGGATCGAGATCGGCGACTATGCTAATAGCATCCAGGCTAACATCGCCATATGGGTCATCGAATAACTTTTTTACGTCTGGCAATAATTCGGATTTAACATCTGCGTTTTTCATGGAACGGACGGCACCTAGGGCGGCCTTTCGAACAAAATCTATCGCGCCATAACCTTCTCCCCGGATAGCCTCGCGGATTTTGTCCAAGTATATCGGATGCTCAGAAACCGCGTTAACCCGCTGTATGGCGTCGAATGCCGATGCCCTAACGAATGGATTTTCAATAGTGAAGCAGCTGGGCAGAACGTACATTAACAGCTCCGGGTTTTTGCCATGAGAAATTAATGCCGCGTCTATAACCGAAAATGTCCGGAACAATTCCCCGCAGGACCATGATTCATAAGGATTCCGGCGAAGCCTATCCATGTCATCGGCGATTACTTTAAACATCTCCTTCGCGCCATAGAGAGGTTTCCCTCTTTCTATTAACGCAATGTTAATCTCGCACAGGCCATACATAGCCGTTCTCCTGACCGAATCTTCGTCTTTAAGCTTTTCTACAAAGATTTTTAAATCGGGATCCTGGCCGCTCCTTATCAACGCGGCATAGAGAGGAATGAGTTCTTCCAACGCATTTTTCCGGAAATCGGCTTGCGGGTTATAAAGACGAATATATTGTCTGGCGATCTCTTTTCTCACTGCGTCTAATATGGCTTCCTTGGGTGACAAGATTGCCTTGGCACTAGCGGGTGCTTTACTTGAAAGTACTCCCGCGTCTTTCGCCTCTTTGTCATCGCCCGCCGGGAAGCTCTTGCGCTCTTCGTCCGGTTTCGCCGGCGCGGCTGGGCCCCGGCCCTTTTCATCCGGATTGACAGCAGAATCGCTAATTGTATTTTCTTCCGGTTTTAATGCAGCCTTGAGTATATCGGAAAAAACCACGATCTGTCCCTTGCAGTCTTCTACCTCTTCTCTGATCCTGTCTTCATCCCAACCCAGCACGTCTGCCATCGAACGAGCTGCGGCCTCAAGATATTGAAGATCCTCTATCTTATACCCGCCCAATGCCATAAGCGGGCGGATGCCCTGGCGCCTAAACACCCAGTCACGCAAATGCAAAGCCATCTCTTCGCGCACGGCACGCTCAGGCGTCATGTCGTTATAGTTAAGCCGTTTCGGCGGCGAATTAAGAGGTATTTGGCCTGTAAGACACTCCCTCTTTTGACCCTTTCGAAGATCCTGCCAAACCAGATCGATCGTCTCTTTCGCGGCGCTACGCAGATCGGTAAGCTTGACACCCACTACTGAGATCACCCCGTCTTCATCAACATGCAGAAGATGCTCCCGCGTAGATTCCACGCCGCTGACCTCGGCATCGGGCTTCACCAATGGGCGCAGAGCGCATTGAAGGCGCTTTATAGTAGAGATGTCTATTTTGGCACCGGGCAGGATCCTTCGTATCTCGCGAACAAGGTATTCTATTTCCTCTTTTTGCGGCAATACATCAGCAGGGCCGTCTCTCACTACATCGGTGGAACCGATCTGAGTATAGACGATGCCGTCCTGCTCCCTGTTGATGGCAAAGATCATTCTGCCGTCGGGAGTATAAAAGAACAATGATTCTTTTGTAATCTGCGGGTATACATCAATATGAATGCCGGATGTTAATTTGACTATGGGCTTTACGGACGGCGCGCCTGTATGGGCGGTTTCTCTCACGATATCGATCCATGGCCCCGCAGCGTTCA
>JAKLDX010000086.1 GCA_022703295.1 Candidatus Omnitrophota bacterium | reverse complement strand
ACCGTGAACGGTTTGGAACGCGGCCTCTTTTTTATCTTGTACAGCCTGGCGATCGCCGCGTGGTCCAAGAGGTTCGCGGCAATGCCGTATACGGTTTCCGTGGGAAACGCGACGAGCCCGCCGTTCTTTACGAGCTTGGCGCCTATGCCTATGACATTCTCGTCGGGCCGTTCGGGATCGGTTGTCAGTACCAGTGTCTTCTTAAGTGAATGCATTATAGTTTAAGGTTCTTGTCCCTTATATCTTCTACGAGGGATTTTTTAAAATTCTCCAGCTTCTTTTCCAGCCTCTTGTCGCTTAAGCTCAATATCTCAAGCGCAAGTATCGCCGCGTTTTTGGCGCCGGACTTCCCTATGGTAACTGTCGCGACCGGGACTCCTGAGGGCATCTGTACTATGGAGAACAGGGAATCTATGCCCTTTAATTCTTTCGTCTCCATGGGAACGCCTATTACGGGAAGCGTCGTGTGGCTCGCGACAACGCCCGCGAGGTGCGCGGCTCCGCCGGCACCGGCTATGATTATTTTGATGCCCTGTTTGCGCGCCTGCTTAGCGAAGCGCGCGGCGTCATCAGGAGAGCGATGGGCTGAGAGTATCTTCATTTCGCAGCTTACGGCGTTATCGTCCAATACCTTCTTCGCCTCGCTCATTACGCTCAGGTCGGAATCGCTTCCCATTATTATCGCCACTACGCACTTTTTTGACATCACGCCCTCCTCGTTAATTCCATTTTAAGAGCTCTGTATCCTATGTCGTTCCTGTAATGCATTTTTTCGAATTTTATCTTTCTGACAGCGGCATAGCAGTTATCTATGGCTTTCTTTATGTCATCTCCCATTGCCGTTACATTTAAAACTCTTCCGCCGTTCGTTAAAAAGGTGTCCTTGGCGTCAGTTGAACGCTTGCCGATCTTCGTGCCGGCATGAAACACCGCCGTGTCTTTCAGTTTTTTTACCTGGTCGAGCCCGTGTATCTCCATTCCTTTTACATAGTTCCCGGGATAGCCGCCCGCAGCCACAACCACGGATACGCACGGCCGTTCATCCCATTCCAGATTATATCCGCCGAGTTTACCGTCAACAGCCCTTTCGATGATTTCAACAAGGTCGGTCTTAAGCCTCGGCAATATCGCCTGAGTCTCCGGATCGCCGAATCTCGCGTTAAATTCCAAAACCTTCGGTCCGTCTTTGGTAAGCATGATGCCGGCATAGAGCGCGCCTTTATACTGCTTTCCTTCTCTGGCAAGCCCCTGTATGACGGGATAAATGACCCCGTCCATGACCTTCTTGAAAATTTCGTCCGTTACAACGGGAGCGGGCGAATAGGCACCCATGCCGCCTGTATTAGGCCCTTTATCTCCGTCGAATATCCTTTTATGGTCCTGGCTGGAGGCAAGGGCCGCGACATTTTGGCCGTCCGATATTACTATGATGGACGCTTCCTCGCCGACAAGGCAGTCTTCGATGATAATCCTGTCGGCGGCATCGCCGAAAATCCTGTCGACCATCATGCTCTTCACCGCGGCCTTCGCGTCATCGGCCGTCTTTGCCACAACTACACCTTTGCCGGCGCAAAGCCCGTCAGCCTTCACTACAAGCGGCGCTTTTTTAGTGTCGATGTACCGGATCGCGTCATCGCTATTATCGAAAATACTGAAATCCGCGGTCGGGACCCCGAGGCGTTTCATGAGCTCTTTCGAAAACACCTTGCTTCCTTCGATATTCGCAAGCTCTTTCGAAGGACCGAATATCTTAAGACCGTTTTTCTGGAACTTATCAACTATGCCCGCCACAAGGGGCATCTCCGGCCCGACAACGGTAAGGCCTATTTTTTTTGCCTTCGCGAAATCGAGAAGGGCGTCGATGTCGTCCGCTTTTATATTAACGATTTCCGCTATTTCCGATATGCCGCCGTTGCCCGGCGCGCAGTATAATTTTTCGCATCTGGGGCTTTTGGCTATTTTCCAGCAAAGCGCATGCTCCCTCCCGCCGCTTCCTATAACTAATATGCGCATATATAACCCTTTTTAACTTAAAACTTAGAGCTCAAAACTAAAATCCGGGTCCGAAGGACGCCGCAGCTTTTGGTTTTTAGCTTATCTTGACTTTCCTGTCGCCTTTTACGACTTTTCCTATTACGTGCGACTTTACCCCGTTCTTCGACAACAATGCCATCGCTTTATTGGCATCATTCTTCGACAATACCATAACCATTCCGATGCCCATATTGAGCGTCCTGTAAATTTCCCTGTCCGTTAAATTCCCTTTTTCCTTTATCAATGAAAATATCCAGGGAACGCGCCAGGAATTCTTATCTATTTCGATTGCCATGCCCGAGGGAATTATCCTGGGTATCTTGTCGTAAAAAGCACCGCCGGTAATATTTGCCAGGCCCTTTATTTTAACGGCCTTTTTTACCGCGAGGACGCTCTTACTATAAAGGCGCGTCGGCTTAAGTAATTCTCCGGAATATTTTTTTAATTCTTTTTCGCTGAATACCGCCCTGACGAGCGAATACCCGTTCGAATGCAGCCCGCTCGACTCAAGGCCCAGGACAGAATCGCCTATTTTCGTATCCCTGCCGTCGATGACCTCGCTTCTGTCGACTATTCCTACGCCGAATCCCGCCAGGTCGTATTCGCCTTTCGCATAGATCCCCGGCATCTCGGCTGTCTCTCCGCCGACAAGCGCATAGCCGGCCTCGCGGCAACCGGACGCGATACCCTTAACCACGTCTTTTAGAACGCCCGGCCGGACCTTGCCTGTAGCCACGTAATCAAGAAAAAATAATCCTTCAGCGCCGGAGCAGAGTATGTCGTTTGCGCTCATCGCGACAAGGTCTATGCCGACGGTATCGTGCTTATCCGCCAGAAACGCCACTTTAAGTTTCGTTCCGACGCCATCTGTTGACGAGACAAGGATCGGGTCTTTGAAACGTTTAAAATCCGGCCTGAAGAGCGCACCAAAACTCCCGACATCGCTTATGACGCCGCGGGTCTTCGTAAGGCGCGCGAAATTTTTATAGTCCGCCACAAGCGCATTCGCCTTATCTATATCAACTCCCGCTGATCTGTAAGTCACCCGCTTCATCTTTTTCCCTTTCAACCAGCTCCATCCCTAAAATTTTTCGCTTCTGCTGGAATGTGATGTGGCGACGTGGTGAGCAGCCGCGTAAAATTTCGAGCGAGACTGCGAGAAATTTTTCCGAGCGAAATTTTGCATGGTCAAAATTTCGCGTCGGCTGCGAACCACTCGACACAGCACATTAACTGCTGCGGCGAAAAATTTCCTACTCCAACACCCTTCGCAGCACTTCCTGATACGCCTCTTCAACATTGCCGAGGTCGCGGCGGAAGCGGTCTTTGTCGAGCTTTTCTTTCGTCGTCTTATCCCAGAGCCTGCAAGTATCGGGCGATACCTCGTCGGCAAGTATTACCTTACCTTTATATCTTCCGAACTCCAGCTTGAAGTCCACTAAAATCAGGCTCTTCGAATCAAAAAATTTATTTAATATCTCATTTATCTTGAATGAGTACTTTGCAATTGTCTCCAGCTCTTTCTCCGTCGCTACTCCCAGGGCCTTGATGTGATAATCGTTGATGAGAGGGTCGTGCAGCTTGTCTTCCTTATAGTGGTACTCGAGCACCGGCTCTTTCAATATGATCCCTTCTTCGAGGCCGAGTAACTTTGCCATACCTCCGGCCACTATATTCCTTATCGTAACCTCAATAGGAACTATCTTGACCTTCTTGACCAGCATCTCCCTGTCGTTAAGCCTTTTCTCAAAATGCGTCGGGATACCGGCCTTCTCGAGTAAGCCGAATATCTTCTCGGACAGCTTGTTATTAATGACGCCCTTATTCATGATCGTGCCGCGCTTTGTCGCGTCAAACGCGGTCGCGTCATCCTTGAATTCCTGGATCAGTAGATCTGCATTTTCTGTTTCGTATAATTTTTTGGCTTTGCCTTCGTAGATTTGTTTCAGCTTCTGCATCGTTTCTCCTTTTTATAGCTTACGGCTTAAAGCTTATAGCTTTTTCAAATGCCGACTTTCCTGAATATCCTGTCGACATGTTTCAGGTGGTACCGGAAGTTGAATATCTCCTCTATCTCTTTCGCGCTCAGAATAGACCTCATGCCGTCGTCCCTCAGGAGGGCCTCTTTAAATTCCAGGCCTTCTTTCTTTGCGGTAAACGCGCACTTCTGCACTTTGTCATACGCCTCATTACGGGTAAGGCCTTTGTTGACAAGCTCCAGGAGCAGCCGCCCAGAAAATACGACGCCCTTCGACTTATTCAGATTTTCGAGCATCCTGTCTTCGTGGACCACCAGATGGCTGACTACGCCGGCAAACTTTTCCAGCATGTAATCGAGAAGTATCGTAGAATCCGGCAATATCACCCTTTCCGTAGATGAATGGGATATGTCGCGCTCGTGCCATAACACTATATCCTCCATGGCAGCCATCGCGTTCGCTCTCAATATCCTCGCAAGCCCCGCCATCCTTTCGCACAGGATAGGGTTTTTCTTGTGCGGCATCGCGCTCGACCCTTTCTGGGTCGCCGAGAAATATTCCTCGACCTCGCCTATTTCCGTGTGCTGTAAATTCCTGAATTCCGTCGCGAATTTTTCTATGGACGAGCCCGTAATGGCTATCGCGCTCAGGAATTCGGCATGGCGGTCACGCTGTAATATCTGCGTGGATATGTGCGCAGGCCTTAGCCCCATCTTCTTGCATGTGTATTCTTCCACGAACGGGTCGATATTCGCATAGGTGCCGACAGCGCCCGATATCTTCCCGAAGCTTACGGCCTGACGCGCGCTTTTCAGGCGCTCGAGATTCCTTGCCATTTCGTCGTAATATAACGCCATCTTGAGGCCGAATGTCATCGGCTCGGCATGAACTGAGTGCGTCCTGCCTATCATGATAGTCTTTTTATACCGCTTGGCCTTGCTTCTCATTATCCGCATCAGCCTTTTGACATCGTCTATCAATATATCGCAGGCGCCTTGCATTTGCGCGGATAATGCGGTATCCAGAACATCGCTTGAGGTAAGCCCCATGTGCACGTATTTGGCATCTTCCCCTATATTCTCGGAAAGATTCTTGATAAAAGCTATGACATCATGATTCGTCTCGGCCTCTATCTCTTTTATCCTCTCGACGTCAAATTTCGCGCGCTTTTGTATCTGAAGGAGGGACGATTTCGGGATCCTGCCGAGCCTGGCCAGGGCCTCGCACGCGAAGAGCTCCACGTCGAGCATCTTCTTAAAACGGTTCTCCTCGCTCCATATCGCCGTCATCCTTGGAAGTGAGTATCTGGGTATCATAAATTTCAACCTCTCCTAGTTAGCATTTCCGGTTACAACATGGTTATTATATTGTAATAACGGGATTCCGTCAAAGGAAAAAAGGGTGCTCATTTTTTCGCTTCCAGGTGAAGATTTTTACTCCGGGTAATGGGGTAATTTTCGGGTCCTGCCGCGGCCTCGACTTTTGTTTCTAAAGCTCGCGC
>JAKLDX010000085.1 GCA_022703295.1 Candidatus Omnitrophota bacterium | reverse complement strand
GCACCAAGCCGTGATCGTCAATAGCGGGAACGCGAACTGCGCAAACGGCGCCAGAGGCGATAAAAGCGCTTTGAAAATGACGGAACTCATTGCCAGGAATATGTGCCTGGACAGAAGAGAGGTACTGGTCGCATCAACCGGCATAATAGGGGTGGATCTGCCGTTGAATAAAATAGAAAAGAACGTCGTGCCTCTGATAACGGGGTTATCCGTAAAAGGAGGAGAGGATTTTGCCGCTGCCATAATGACGACCGATACGGTAAAAAAAGAGTATGCGGTTAAGGTAAAGCTTGGTTCGTCTGTTGTGACTATAGGCGGTACGTGTAAAGGGGTCGGGATGATACACCCTTGCATGAAGACCGCGCCTCATGCGACAATGCTGGCGTTTTTGACTACAGATGTCTCCATGTCCAAGGCGATGCTTGCCGCGGCTCTCGATGAGGCGATGACCGATTCTTTTAATATGATCTCGGTGGACGGCGATATGAGCACGAATGACTCATGCTTCCTGCTCGCGAACGGCATGGCGGGGAACCGACGGATAACCGCTAAAAACAGCGATTATAAGAAGTTCGCCGGCGCCTTAAAATTTGTCTGTGCCGAACTTGCGAAGATGCTGGCCCGGGACGGGGAAGGCGCGACAAAATTCGTCGAAATAGAAGTCGCCGGAGCAAGGACTAAGGCGGAGGCCTCTTTGATCGCCAGAAAAATATCGACTTCCAATCTTCTGAAGTGCGCCATTTTCGGCGAAGACCCTAACTGGGGCAGGGTGGTTGCCTCTGCGGGCGCGGCCGGGATCGTATTTAACCCGGATAAAACCGACGTGTATCTCGGCGGCATAAAGGCCTTGTCCTGCGGCGCCATCGACAAAAGTTATGACAAAGAGAAGGCCAGGAAGTTTTTTAAGCAAAAAGACGTGACGATTAAGGTGAATTTAAACAGCGGCAAGGCGCTGGCCAGGGCCTGGACATGTGATTTCTCGAAGGAATACGTGGCGATAAACTCGGAGTACTCGACGTGAAAGAAGCTATAAAGAAAAGCGAAGTCCTGATCGAAGGGCTGCCGTATATAAAAAAGTTCTTCGAGAAAACCATAGTCATAAAGTACGGCGGGGCGGCGGTCGACGAGAAAGGTATAGAGAGGGGCATCCTCGAAGATATAATGTTCATGAATTACGCCGGCATGAAGCCGGTGCTGATACATGGCGGCGGCCCGCTCATATCCAAGATGATGAAGAAGGCGGGACTGGAGCCGAAATTCATCGGCGGCAGGAGGGTCACCGACAGCCAGACAGTGCATATCATCGACAGGGCGCTTCATACTATAAACAGGAAGATAGTCCTGGAATTAAGAAGCATGGGGGCAAAGGCATTCGGCTTAAGCGGCAGGGAGAACGGCCTCATAGGTGTGAAGAAGATGAAGTCGAATCCCGACCTGGGGTTTGTCGGAGAGGTTACGTCTGTAGATACGACGGTCGTAAAGAGGCTGATGAATGATAATATAATACCTGTGATATACCCTCTCGGTATCGGCAGGGACGGGAATCCGTATAATGTTAATGCCGACGATGTCGCGAGCGAAATAGCAATTACGTTAAAAGCGGAAAAATTTGTTCTTCTTACAAATGTCAACGGCATAATGAAAGATAAAGAAGATCCTAAGAGTTTATATAATACGCTTAAAGCGAGCGAGGTAGAGAAACTTATAAAACGCAATATAATAAGCGCAGGCATGATACCAAAGGCAAGGGCCTGTATAAACGCCATAAAAGGCGGTGTCAAAAAAGCGCATATATTGAATGCGGGCGTTCCGCATGCATTGTTACTGGAAATATTTACCGATAAGGGTGTCGGTACGGAGATTGTAAAATAGCTATAAGTCATAGGCTGTAAGCTTAAAACTTATAGCTTAAATCTTACAGCTGAAAGGGAGGGTACCATGTGCGCCACATGTGGTTGCCGTAAGAAGAAACCCAAAAAATAAGAAAGTGTAAGGTAAGTTAAAATGAAAAAGACGGATACTATCGTGTCGATGTACGACAAGTACATCATGAACACGTATAAGAGAGTGCCTTTGTGCCTTGAAAAGGCAAAGCTGGCCAAGGTATGGGATATAGACGGTAAGGAATATCTGGATTTCTTTCCCGGGTGGGCGGTATCAGGCATAGGCCATTGTCATCCGATGGTCGCAGGTGCCGTAGCAAAACAGGCAAAAAAGCTGATGCATGTGTCCAATAATTATTATTCCGAGGCCCAGGCGAAGCTCGCGGAGCAGATAATAAAGAATTCCTTCCCGGGCAAGGTGTTTTTCGGAAATTCCGGAGCTGAAGCAAACGAGGCCGCCGTAAAGCTCGCGAGAAAATACGGAAGCGAGAAGGGCAGATACGAGATCATAACAATGCTAAAGTCATTTCACGGCAGGACGCTCGCGATGATAACGGCCACCGGACAGGATAAGGTTAAGCACGGCTTTGAGCCGCTGCCGCAGGGGTTTGTACATGTCCCTTACAATGACCTGGAGGCGGTTAAAGAGGCCATTACCGAAAAGACTATAGCCATAATGCTCGAGCCGGTGCAGTGCGAAGGCGGGATAAATATACCGAGCATTGAATATATGAAGGCCTTGCGCGCTCTCTGCGACGAAAAAGACATACTCCTGATATTCGACGAGGTGCAGACGGGCATGGGTCGCTCCGGAGAGATGTTCGCGTTCAAAAATTTTGGCGTTGTGCCGGACGTAATGACGCTTGCCAAGGCGCTCGGCGGCGGGCTGCCTATAGGCGCATGTGTAGCGAGAGAGAAAGTTCAGGATGTGCTTACGCCGGGGACTCACGCCTCCACATTCGGCGGCTCTCCTATAGTATGCGCGGCAGGCCTGGCGGTATTTGACGTGATAAAAAACGATAAGCTGCTGTCCAATACGAAAAAGATGAGCGCGTATTTGATAAAAAAACTGGAAGGCTTAAAGAAAAAATACCGTTTTATAAAAGAGATCAGGGCTATGGGGCTCATAATAGGCGTCGAGCTTTCCATAAAAGGCGAGGATATTTACAAGCTCTGCCTGAAAGAAGGCCTTCTTATTAATTGCACACAGGACACTATCTTAAGGATAATGCCTCCTATGACCGTAACTAAAACGGAGATAGACAGGGCTATCTCGATATTGGATAAAGTTTTTTCCAAAGCCTGATACGCGGAGAACCGGATATGAAAAAAGACCTTCTTACCATAGATGAGTTAGAAGTTGGCGATATAGACCAGATCCTGGATCTGACCGCAAAGGTCAAAAGCGACAGGAGTAAATATTCTGATTCGCTGAAAGGCAGATCGATAGGGCTGATATTCCAGAAACCTTCTAACAGGACCAGGGTTTCGTTCGAGATAGGCATGGTACAGCTGGGCGGGCATGCTATATATCTTGGCCCTCATGAAATAGAGATGGGGGTCAGGGAGTCGGTGAAAGACGTAGCTGCGGTATTGGCAAGATATCTGGATTGCATTATAGCCAGGACGTATAAGCATGAGGATGTCGTCGATCTTGCGAAGTACGCGACCGTGCCGGTCATAAACGGCCTCAGCAACCGCGCGCATCCGTGCCAGGCGCTCAGCGATATCTTTACCATAAAGGAGAAGTTGGGGGCGCTGAAGGGGATCACTATTGCTTATGTAGGGGACGGCAACAATGTCCTTAATTCGCTCATGTGTGCGGCGGCAAAAGTAGGCATGAAGATAAAAGTGGCGACACCTAAAGGATACGAGCCGATGAAGGATGTGGTCAGGATAGCTAAGGAGTGCGGCAAGTATTCCGGTTCGAGCTTAGAATTTTCGAACGATCCCGAAAAGGCAGCCAGGGATGCAGAGGTAATTTATACCGATGTCTGGGTCAGCATGGGCCATGAAAAGGAATCTGCCCAGAGGGAGAAGGCTTTTAAAAAATTCCAGATCAATGATAAATTAATGAAACTGGCTGAACCGAATTGCCTTGTTATGCATTGCCTGCCGGCGCACAGGTCCCAGGAGATAACGGACTCTGTCATCGATTCGAAGAATTCCGTAGTATATGACCAGGCGGAGAACAGGATGCATACGGAGAAGGCGATCCTTTTGAAACTGTTGAAATAGAGTTTTTAATTTAAAACTTAAAATTCAAAAGTTAAAACTTAGGTGCCCTTAGGGCCTGGATTTTAGTTTTGAGTTATAGTTTTGAGTTTTTACATTTAAGTTTTGAGATAAAAAGGGGTGCTTATGAGTAAAAAAGTGGTATTGGCTTATTCCGGCGGGCTCGATACGTCCGTCATAATAAAATGGCTTGCGAAGAGAGGCTACGAAGTGATCGCTTACATGGCTGACGTCGGCCAGGGATCCGATTTCAATACCTATAAAAAGAGGGCTCTTGCGACAGG
Organism: Candidatus Omnitrophota bacterium; assembly: GCA_022703295.1. Taxonomy (GTDB): domain Bacteria; phylum Omnitrophota; class Gorgyraeia; order 2-01-FULL-45-10; family 2-01-FULL-45-10; genus JAKLDX01. The sequence goes on along the minus strand of JAKLDX010000085.1, from coordinate 1,129 downwards.
CGCCGTCAAGGTGGTCGTGGAAGACCTGAAGTCGGAGTTTGTCAAAGATTTTGTTTTCAAGTCGCTTAAGGCGGATGCCGTTTACGAAAGCGGGTATCTCCTTGCGACGGCCCTGTCCAGGCCTATAATAGCAAAAGGGCTGGTCAGGACAGCAAAAAAAGAGAAAGCGCAATTCGTAGCGCACGGATGCACGGGTAAAGGCAATGACCAGGTGCGGTTCGAAGTTACTATAAAGTCGCTGGACCCGGATCTGAAGATATTGGCGCCGGTGAGAGAGTGGGAACTGAAAACCAGAAGTGAAGAGATAGAATATGCGAAGAATAATAATATCCCCATCGACACAACAAAAAAGAAGCCGTACTCAATTGATGTTAATCTTTGGGGAATATCGATTGAAAGTGGGAAGCTGGAAGATCCTTATTACGAGCCTGACGAAGATATATATCAACTTACGAAAGGAATAGATAAGGCAACGGCGGAGCCTGCCTACGTAGAGATAGAGTTCAAGGCCGGTGTGCCGGTAAGGCTGAACGGCAAGTCAATGGACGGTATCAGTCTGATATCGTCTCTCGGTAAGATAGCCGGCGATGCCGGTGTCGGCAGAAGCGACATGATAGAGAATAGACTAGTCGGCATCAAGAGCCGTGAGATCTACGAGGCGCCAGCAGGCTGGACGCTTCTTGCCGCCCATAAGGCGCTCGAAAGCCTTGTCCTGGACAGGGAGACGCTTCATTTCAAGGATCTCGTTGCGCAAAAATACGCGGAGCTTGCTTATTACGGCCTGTGGTATACGCCGCTTAAGGAAGCGCTAGACAAGTTTATCGACGAGACACAGAAAAACGTCAGCGGTGTTGTCAGGCTGAAATTGCATAAAGGCAATTGTGCCGTAGCCGGCAGAAAATCGCCGAATTCATTATACAAGAAAGAACTTGCGACTTACGAAGAGGGCGACGTGTTCGACCAGTCTCTTGCAAAAGGCTTTATAGAGATATGGGGTCTGCCCTACCGGGGGTCGTATAAAGGGAAGTAAAATTTTTCGCCACAGTAGTTATTGTGCTGTGTCGAGTGGTTCGCAGCCGACGCACAATTTTGGACCATGCCAAAATTGTGCTCGGTAAAATTTCTCGTA
>JAKLDX010000084.1 GCA_022703295.1 Candidatus Omnitrophota bacterium | reverse complement strand
GGGGGCAAGTAAAAGAAAGATCATAGACGAGGTGTTGCTGACGGTCATGCTGAGGCCGAGAAGCTATACGAAAGAAGATGTGGTGGAGATAAATTGTCACGGCGGTATCCAGGCGACAAAAAAAGTGCTGGAACTTGTTGCGAATAATGGCGCAAGGTTGGCTGAGCCGGGAGAATTCACCAAAAGGGCCTTCCTGAACGGCAGGATAGATCTCGCGCAGGCGGAGTCGGTGCTTGATACCATAAGGGCAAAGACGGAAGGGGCCCTTAAAGTGGCAATGAGCCAGCTGGACGGAAACCTTTCGCATGAGATCGGCGATGTTTGCGCCGAGCTTGCAGATATTATCTCACACGTTGAAGCCGCCATAGATTTTCCCGACGAAGATATTGAGATAATAAAAGACGGTGAGATCGGGAAAAGGGTAGAAGGAGTAATAAGAAGGCTCAAAATTTTTATCGGCACTTATGATGACGGTGTTATATTGAGAGAAGGGGTGCTGGCGGTAATATGCGGAAAGCCTAACGTCGGAAAATCAAGCCTTATGAATCTGTTGTTAAAACGGGACAGGGTGATAGTTTCGGCGATACCGGGCACCACGAGAGACACGGTAGAAGAGATGTTGAATATAGGAGGCATACCCATAAGGATCACGGATACCGCTGGCATAGCAGCATCAAAGGATATTCTGATGAAAGAGGGCGTGAAAAGGAGCAAGAAATACCTGGAGCTTGCCGATATTGTCCTGCTGATGCTTGATTGCTCGACCAGAATAGACAAGAAGGACCTCGAGATAATCAAGCTGGTAAATAACAAAAAGAAGCTTATAATAATGAATAAGAGCGACCTGCCGAGGCGGATCGACGGTAAAAAGGTGAAAGCTATTTTCAAAGATGAAAAAATAGTGGAAATTTCCGTGGAAAAGAAAACTAACATAAAAAAAATGGAAAAATCCATAATTGAAATGGTATGGAAAGGCGATTTTTCGCAAGGCGAAGGGGCCATGGTCACTAACGCCAGGCACAAGGAGCTTCTTGACAAGGCCATGACTAATATGTTATCAGTTAGAAAGGCTCTTGAGAAGAATACGCCTGCGGACATATTGAGCATTGACTTAAGAGATGCCATGAGAAACCTGGGTCTCATAATAGGTAACTCAGTATCGGATGATATACTGGACAGGATCTTTGAGCGGTTCTGTATAGGAAAATAACGAGGACAGGAAAGAGGTGCCGAGTGGATAAGAAAAGAATAGAGAAGGCTGTCAGGGAAATTTTGATTGCCATAGGGGATAACCCGAACAGGGCGGACATAAAAGATACTCCGAGAAGAGTCGCCGAGATGTATGAAGAGATCCTGAGCGGTACAAAGATAAACCCCGAAAAAGAACTTGAAGTGGTTTTTGAAAAAGAACATGATGAGATAGTCCTTCTGAAGGGCATTCCGCTGTATTCCGTGTGCGAGCATCATCTGCTGCCGTTTGTAGGAAAGGCGCACGTTGCCTACATACCAAGCGGCAACAAGGTCACTGGTTTGAGCAAGCTGGCCAGAGTGGTTGATGTGCTCTCAAAGAGGCTGCAGGTGCAGGAGCGCCTTACGACGGATATAGCCGAGATCATAATGAAAAAACTGAACCCCAAGGGCGTGTTGGTGGTAATAGAGGCCGAGCACCTCTGTATGAGCATGAGGGGTGTGAAGAAACCGGGAGTCCTTACAATAACAAGCGCCGTCAGGGGCGTTTTCAGAAAGAATGAAAAGACGCGCGCCGAAGCACTTACGCTGATCCGCAGTTAATTTTTACCCTTACCGAAAGATTTCGACAGGAAGATCCTGGAGATCTTGTCGTATATTACGCCGACGCTGTCCTGAGGAGTCATTACCTTCTTTTTATACACGTTTACGAGGTCGCTCCATAGGACCTGGCTTGTCTTCGTGTCGGTTATGGTGAAATAGGCTTCCATCTCAGCATAATTATGGGTGGCGCTTGCCGCCGCATCCAGAAGTATGCCTCCGGCGCCCGGGCCGGCTTTCAGGGGGGCCCTATCAAGGTATTGGAACTTTTTCAGGATGCCGGATACCTGGACATCGCTTTCGACAGGATGCTTTACTACCTGAAAGATAACGGATTTCCTGTTAGAAAAGGCCTTTTCCAGCTCCACTTTAAATATATCGGGTTTTATCATGGCATCGTTCGTTTCGTTATCGAACTCCTTGACGAAAACCTTGATCGGTTTTCCGGAATTCACCAGATCGGACAAAGTATTTTCTCTTGCAGCCAGGCATACGGCCTGGCACATGAAAATCAACGCGATCGCCGCATAGGCCCATTTCCCGCCTTTCATACTACCTCCTTAGTTTATGATTATAATTGAAATTATATACATATTATATTATAATGTAAAACTACTATGTTTGCAAATTTATTGGAGTTCAGCAGGAATTACATATTCTGGACCTCGGCGGCATCCTGGATAATAGCGCAGAGCATAAAGGTCGCTCTGGGTGTCTTCAGGGAAAAGAGGTTCAATTTCAGGTGGTTTGTCGGTACGGGAGGTATGCCAAGCTCGCACGCAGCAGGCGTATCCGCCCTTGCCACATCCATAGGCGTGACCTACGGTTTTGATTCCGCACTTTTTGCGATAGTCCTTACCTTTACACTGATAGTCCTTTTCGATGCCCAAGGCGTAAGAATGGCTGCCGGCAGGCAGGCCGAGATACTGAATAAGATGCTGGATGATATTTACTGGAAGAAGAAGCTCGACGAGGATAAACTAAAAGAGCTGCTAGGGCATACGCCTATAGAAGTTTTTGCAGGCACGGCCCTGGGCATAGTTATATCATTATTATTCTACAAATAAAATATGAATAAAAAAATATTACTGATGATAGCGGGGGTCCTGGTTCTGTTGGGCGCAGCGCTTCTTGTGTATAAGATAGCGACTCTAAGGCCGAAAGCTTCCGACAGCGCGAACACTCCCTCGGCAGGCGCCGTTAATATCAAGGAAGAAGATGATCTTGTAGCGAAAGCCGGTAAATTGGCCTCCCAGGGCGATCTCTTGAAGGCGAGAGAGATGTACCAGAGGATAATAGAAAAGTTCCCGGCATCGTCCGATATAGCGAGGGTGCGAGAGGCGCTGGACGGCGTCAACATAAAAATACTGTTTTCCGCAATACCGACCCCGGATTCATTTATATATGAAGTCCGGAAGGGCGACAGCCTGAGCAAGATAGCCAAAAAATTCAGCACGACGACAGAATTGATAGAGAAGGCTAACGGCCTAAAAGACGGCGTGCTGAGGATAGGCAAGAAGCTTAAGATAACGAAGGCGCATTTTAGCATAGTGGTAGATAAATCGCAGAACATACTGATGCTTAAATCGGCTCAGGAAATACTGAAGACGTATAACGTTTCTACCGGCAAGAATAATTCCACGCCGGTGGGAACCTTCAAGATAACCAATAAGATAACCAATCCGCCATGGTATCCGCCGACGGGCGGAATGATCCCCTCAGGCGATCCCAGGAATGTCCTTGGCTCGAGATGGATGGGCATATCCAAAGAAAGCTACGGCATACACGGCACTACGCAGCCCGAATCCATAGGTAAGAGCGTAACCGAGGGCTGTGTCAGGCTGAAAAATTCCGATGTAGAAGAACTCTATGCGATAGTCCCGGAAGGGGCCGAAGTCGTCATAGTGGATTAGCAATAAGAGAGAGGTTATGGCGCACATACCGGGCCTTGATTTCGAAAGGCCGATCATTGAACTGGAAAGAAAAATAGAAGAGCTTAAGGGCTTCACCGCCCATAAGGATATAGATATATCCAGCGAGATCAAAAGGCTGGAAGAAAAATTAATCAATATTAAAAAAGATATTTACGACACCCTCACTCCGTGGCAAAGGGTCCAGATAGCCCGTCATCCCAAAAGGCCGTATACCCTCGATTACATCGATATGATCATGACCGATTTTATGGAGATCCACGGCGACAGGCATTTTGCCGACGACAAGGCCCTAATATGCGGGCTCGCAAAAGTGGATGGAGAAAGCCTGATAGTCATGGGCCATCAGAAGGGCAGGGATACCAAAGAGAATCTCGAAAGAAATTTCGGGAGCGCGCACCCCGAAGGATACCGCAAGGCGATGAGAGTGATGAACATGGCGGAGAAATTCGCTTTGCCTGTAGTGGTCTTCATAGATACGCCCGGGGCATATCCGGGAATAGGGGCCGAAGAGAGAGGGCAGGCGGAAGCCATAGCTTACAATTTGAGGGAAATGGCCGGACTGAAGACCTCCATAATCGTTTTTGTGATCGGTGAAGGCGGGTCCGGAGGGGCTCTTGGAATAGGTGTGGGCGACAGGATATACGTGCTGGAGAATGCCTACTACTCCGTCATATCTCCGGAAGGATGCGCCGCCATATTATGGAAGGAAAGGAATAAATCGCCTGATGCGGCAGCTTCGCTGAAACTGACAGCGAAAGATCTGCTGGAGATGAACATTATAGATGGTATAATAAAAGAGCCGCTGGGCGGGGCGCACAGGAATCCGCAGGAGACGGCGGATGCCATAAAGAAGACCATAAAGAAAGACCTGGCGAGTCTTAAAAATATTCCGCGGGAAAAACTTATAGATAGCCGATATGCCAAGATCAGGGCGGTCGGCAAATTCACGGAATCCTCAAAGTAAGGAGACGGACTCTGACAAAAGTTCCAAGCGAGCCCAAGCACATAAGAGAAGTATCGACTGAGATCGCCAAGAGTATATTGCCTTACAAGCCGGACGAACACAGGCTATTTGAGATCAAGCTTTGCGTGGAAGAGGCGTTGAGAAATGCCATGGTGCACGGTAACGGATCGGACGCTTCTAAATCGGTCAAGGTTTCATACTCGATAGATAATGATACTGTTATAATAGAAGTAGAAGATGAAGGCGTGGGGTTTGATCATGAAAAGCTCCCGGACCCGACGAAAGAAGAGAACATCATGAAGACGTCCGGCAGGGGAGTGTATCTGATTAAAAAAATAATGGATACGGTTGAATTCAATGATAGCGGTAACAGGATAAAGATGACGAAGCGATTCAAATAAATCGAAAAGGAGAAAAGATGCCTATAAAAATCGAACCAAAAAAGGGATTGACGGTGTGTATGATAGAAGGCGAGATAGATATAAATTCCAGCCCTGACCTGAAGAAGACGTTCGATAAGCTGATATCCCAGAAAGTACCTAAGTTAGTGATAAACCTGTCTAAGGTCACATACGTGGATTCATCAGGGCTTGCTACGCTGGTGGAGATATTGAAAAATATGCGCTCTTACGGCGGAAAAATGAGACTGACCAATCTATCTTCCAAGATAAAGAGCCTTTTTGAGATAACGAAGCTGGACAAACTGTTCGAAATAATGGCGAGTGAAGAAGAGGCGGTCTCAAACTTTTTATAAGGTGAGAGAAGCATGAATTTCGTAGAAAAAATAGGGAGCGTGATATTAACGACAGGCCGGCAGGCTCTTGAAGTGCTGGCCTTGTTTTTTGAGACGGTCTACTGGGTCATCGTCGGGCCGTTCGTGAAGAAGTTCCCTAAAAGCGAAGGCATATTCAGCCAGATGGTGTTTGCCG
>JAKLDX010000083.1 GCA_022703295.1 Candidatus Omnitrophota bacterium | reverse complement strand
GTCATATGTGTCGATAATGATAAAAATAAGATAGCGAAGCTGAAAAAAGGCATCATCCCGATATACGAACCCGGCCTCGAAGTGATGATAGAACGCAACAGGAAGAAGGGCCGGCTTTCCTTCAGTTCGAACCTCCACGAAGCTGTAAAAAAATCGGATATAATCTTCATCTCAGTCGGGACTCCTCCTAAAGACAACGGTGAGGCGGACCTCACCTATGTCGAAAACGTAGCCAGAGAGATAGCCGTATCGATGCCTTCATACAGGCTCATCGTGGAAAAGTCCACCGTGCCGGTGAATACCGGCGAATGGGTGGAAAATACCATAAAGACATTCAATAAGCGCAATATAAAATTCGATGTCGCGTCTAATCCAGAGTTTTTAAGGGAAGGCACCGCCATAGAGGACTTTCTTCATCCGGACAGGATCGTTCTGGGGGTGAGTTCCGGGAAGGCCCGCGACATGCTCCTTGAGCTGTATAAACCTCTTAAAGCCACAATGGTGGTCACCGACATAAAGAGCGCGGAGCTGATAAAGCACGCCTCGAATTCATTTCTTGCCATGAAGATATCCTTTATCAATTCCGTATCTAACATATGCGATAAGATAGACGCGGATGTCGTGCAGGTCGCCAGGGGCATAGGCCTCGACAAGAGAATAGGGGATAAGTTCCTTAATGCCGGCATAGGGTTCGGCGGTTTTTGTTTTCCGAAGGACATAGCGGCATTCATAAGGATCTCCGAAAAGCTCGGTTATAATTTCGGGATATTGAAAGAAGTCCAGAAGGTTAACGAAGATCAAAAGGCATTGCTTATCGGGAAGATAGAGAGCGCGTTGTGGAATATTTCAACTAAGACGGTCGGCATCCTGGGACTGGCCTTTAAGCCCGAGACCGACGATATAAGGTTCGCGCCATCCCTTGATATCATTTCAGCGCTGATCAAAGACGGCGCGAAGATAAAAGCCTATGATCCTGTTGCCAACGGTAAAGTCAAAGAGATATTCAAAAATAAGATAAAATTCTGCAAAGATGCCTATAGCGTTGCCGAGGGCAGCGACTGCCTCGTGATAGTTACGGAATGGAATGAGTTCAAGGAACTGGACCTGAAGAAGTTAAAAGGCAGGATGAGCCAGCCTATAATAGTCGACGGAAGGAATATATATGATCCCGCCGCGATGAAGAAGCTGGGATTTAAATACATAGGTATCGGGAGAAGATGAAGCTTATAGACGGCGTAAAAGTAAAAAAACTGAAACTTATCCCAGACGAACGCGGCAGGTTGATGGAGATACTGCGGTGCGACGACGGCACGTTCAGGAAATTCGGCCAGGTGTACATGACCACCGCCAAACCGGGCGTAGCAAAGGCCTGGCACTATCACAGGAAACAGGACGATAACTTTACCTGCATCAGCGGCAAAATGAGGCTCGCGCTTTACGACTCCAGGGAGAATTCCCCCACCTACAAAGAAGTCAACGAATTCATAATAAGCCTTGAAGACCCGATGCTCGTCACGATACCGAAACTTGTTTATCACGGGTTCAAGTGCATAAGTGATTGCGAGGCGGTGGTGATAAATACCCCGACCGAGGCCTATGACCATAAAAATCCGGATGAATACAGGATAGACGCTTACGATAACGATATACCATATGACTGGAGAAAATAAAATATGGAACTGAAAGGTGTCATACTTGCGGGCGGATTGGGTAAAAGATTGTATCCGTTAACTAAGATAACCAACAAGCATCTCCTGCCCATATATTGCAAACCGATGATCTACTATCCCATACAGACCCTTGTCAACGCGGGCATAAAAGACATATTGATAGTCACGGGAGGGATGCATGCCGGAGAGTTTTTAAGGCTTCTGGGTAACGGCGCCGAATTCGGGCTGACGCATATAAACTACACATATCAGGAAGGCGAGGGCGGTATAGCCGACGCGCTGCGGCTTGCCAGGCATTTTGCCAAGAACAGCAAAATAGTCGTAATTCTCGGAGATAATATAATAGAAAAAAACATAAAGAAGGCCGTTAACGAATTCCGTAAACAGCCTAGCGGGGCCAGGATACTGATAAAGAAAGTGGATGACCCCGAAAGGTTCGGAGTGGTCGGATTCAAGGGCAAGAAGATAGCTTCCATAGAGGAGAAACCGAAAAAGCCTAAATCGGACTACGCCGTTACCGGTATCTACATGTATGACAACAAGGTTTTCGATATCATTGAAACCCTGAAGCCCTCAGGGAGGGGCGAGCTCGAGATAACCGATGTCAATAATGCCTACCTTAAAAAGGGCGAGCTCGAGTGCAGCATGCTGGACGGATGGTGGACCGACTCCGGCACATTCGATTCATTGCTGCGCGCCAGTAATCTTGTCGCGTCAGCGGCGCGGAATAAATGTATATGAAAAAAATACTGATTACCGGAGGAGCCGGATTTATAGGCTCCAATTTTATTCGGTACATGCTGGGTAAGTACGATAATTACCGCATTGTCAACCTGGACAAACTTACCTACTGCGGCAATATCGAGAATCTTGAAAGTGTCTCCAAAAATAAAAATTACGAATTCGTAAAAGGGGATATCGCGGACGAAAAGATCGTGAACACCCTTGTCAAAAATTGCGATATGATCGTTAATTTCGCGGCGGAGACACATGTCGACAGGTCCATACAGAATCCCTCCGATTTCATCGGGACGAACGTTTTCGGCACGTACGCATTGCTTGAGGCTGCCAGGAAGAACGGTACGGAGTTATTCGTCCAGATATCGACAGACGAAGTCTACGGCAGCATAGAGAAAGGGTCTTTTACGGAAGAGGACAATCTGAAGCCGAACAGCCCATATTCCGCGAGCAAGGCAAGCGGCGACCTGCTGGCAAGGGCTTATTTTGTGACTCATAATCTGCCTGTCATGGTGACCAGGAGCTCAAATAATTTCGGGCCGTATCAGTATCCGGAAAAAGTGATACCTCTATTCGTGACGAACGCCCTTCAGGATAAAAAGTTGCCGCTGTACGCGGACGGGATGAACGTCAGGGACTGGCTTTTCGTCGAGGATAATTGCGCGGCTATAGATACGGTTATTCATAAGGGAAAGCCCGGTGAAGTTTACAATATCGGCGCAGGCAGCGAGACAACAAATATCGAGCTCACCCGCGCCATACTGGATATTCTCGGCAAAGGTAAAGAGCTCATAGAATTTGTAAAGGACAGGCCGGGACACGATAAACGTTACGCGCTAAATATAGATAAGATAAAAAAATTGGGTTGGCGCCCGGCACGCGATTTCAGGTCCGCGCTTAAATCTACGGTTGAATGGTATGATGAGAACAGGGCCTGGTGGAAAAGGCTTATTGAATGCCGCCAAGAAATAAAATATTAATAACCGGTTCAAGCGGTATGCTCGGGACGGATCTTTGTGACGAGCTGGAAGCTCAGTATGAGTTGTACGGCATCGATAGGGTCAGGGGCCAGGGGCCAAGGGTCAGGAAATTTTTTGATTGTGATATAACAGACGCAAAATGCGTTTTGGAGGCGGTAAAAGAAGCAGGGCCTGATGTCGTTGTGCATACAGCCGCCATGACCGATGTAGACGGGTGCCAGGCCGATAAAGATAAGGCGTATAAGATAAACGCCGAAGGGACGAAGAACGTAGCACTTGCCTGTAAAGATTCAGGCGCGATCCTTATATATATAAGTACAGATTACGTTTTTGACGGTAAGGGAAAGACACCTTATAAAGAATCGGATAATACCTCCCCGCTAAGTGCGTACGGCGATTCAAAATTAAAAGGCGAAGAGGCCGTAAAGGCTATTTTTAAAAAATACTTTATTCTGAGGACAAGCTGGCTTTACGGTGAGAACGGCAAGAATTTTGTAAAAACGATCCTGGCGAAAGCAAAGACGGATAAGGTATTAAAGGTTGTCAGCGACCAGATAGGTTCGCCGACGTATACCGTGGATCTTGCAAAAGCCATACACAAATTACTGGACAAACTTAGCTTACAGCTTAAAGCTTACAGCTTACAGCCATACGGGATTTATCACGTTTCTAATTCCGGCGGTATATCCTGGAATGAGTACGCGAAAAAGATACTGGAGCTGGCAGGCTCAAGCACAAAAGTCATCCCGATATCGTCGGAAGAACTGAACCGGCCTGCCGTAAGGCCCGCGATGTCAGTGCTTGATAATTCGAAATTTACCGGATATACAGGATACAGGTTAAGAGGGTGGGAAGAAGCATTAAAAGAGTATTTAGAAAAGAGGAGAACATGCTGAATAAACTGAAGAAAAAAATATCGGACAAGAGCGCGAAGATCGGCATAATAGGCCTCGGGTATGTGGGGCTGCCGCTGGCCGTAGTTTTTGCTAAAAAGGGTTTCAGGGTTTACGGGATGGATATCGACGAGAAACGGGTGAAGAGGCTGATGAGGGGGGAATCCTATATACTGGACGTGTCTGCATCCGAGATCGCCAAGGTTGAAAAGGCCAAAAAATTCATTGTGACTACCGATTTCAGCAAAATAAAAGAACTTGATGCAATTATAATTTGCGTTCCGACGCCGTTATACAAGACCAGAGAGCCGGATGTCTCTTACATAGTTTCCGCTGTAGAGAACATAAAGCGTTATATGAAGCGGGGCCAGATAGTGGTTCTTGAATCTACCACCTATCCGGGCACCACAGAAGAAGTGATGCTGCCGGTGCTGGAATCGGGCGGCCTTAAGGAAGGGAAGGATTTTTACCTCGCTTTTTCGCCCGAAAGGATAGACCCGGGCAATGACAGGTACAACACGAAAAATACCCCTAAGATCATCGGCGGTATCTCCGAAAATTCTACAGAGGCAGCCAAAATGCTTTACGAGCAGGCGATAGATACGGTGGTGCCGGTTTCGTCGAGCAAGGTCGCGGAGATGGTTAAATTATTGGAAAATACGTTCCGCATAGTGAACATCGGCCTTGTGAATGAGATAATGCTGATGTGTGACAAGCTTGGCATAAACGTGTGGGAAGTTATAGACGCGGCCAGGACCAAGCCCTATGGCTTCATGCCTTTTTATCCGGGGCCGGGCGTCGGCGGCCACTGCATACCCGTCGATCCGATATATCTTTCGTGGAAGGCGCGCGTGCATGGTTTCGAGGCGCGGTTCATAGACCTTGCCTCCCAGGTTAATTCCGAGATGCCGCATTATGTTGTCAACAAGGTTATGGAATCTCTGAATAACCAGTGTAAGCCGCTCAGGCGCTCAAAGGTCTTAGTGGCCGGGGTCGCCTACAAGAAAGATGTGAAAGATTTGCGCGAATCCCCTGCGCTGGAGATAATAAATCTTTTGATCGAAAAGGGCGCGGTCATTTCCTATTACGACCCGTATCTGCCTTATCTGAAGATAGGGGGCATAAATCTTAAATGCGTGCCTTTTACGAAAAGTTCCTTTAAAGATTCAGACTGCGTTGTAATAGTTACGGATCATTCCAAAGTGGATTACAGATTTATCGCGGAAAATTCCAGCCTTGTAATAGATACAAGGAACATATTGAAAGGCTTTAAAAACAGAACAAATATAGTGAGGTTATAATGGCACATTATCTGGTTACGGGCGGCGCGGGATTTATAGGCTCGAATATCGTCGAGGAACTGGTCAGGCGCTCTCAAAAGGTCAGGGTCCTGGACAGCTTTATCACCGGCGACATAAAGAATTTAAAACCGTTTCTGAATAAAATAGATCTTGTAAAAGGGG
>JAKLDX010000082.1 GCA_022703295.1 Candidatus Omnitrophota bacterium | reverse complement strand
GTAGTCTACTATGCTTCATATCTGAAACATCTCGAGGAAAGCCGCTCCGAATACTGCATGTCAAAAGGGGTGGATTTTGTCAAATATGCCGCGCATGGTATCGTATTTCCCGTGGTTCACCTGGAAATAGACTATAAGAAGCCTGCCAGGCTCGGGGACAAGGTGAAAATATTCACAAAGATAACGGAGATCGGAAAGTGCTCCATACACTATTCCCAGCAGATCGAGAGGGACGGCGCGGTTCTTTTGTCCTGCAATATCGTTACGGCCTGTGTCGACAGAGAAATGAGGCCTAAGGCTATCCCGGACGAGATAAAAAAGGCTTTATCGTAAAAATATGAGCAAGGTATTTTTTATAACCGTATCGGATTCGGACGTTCCCGCTGCAGTCGGGGAAAAACTTTCGCGTTTACTCGATGAGAGCAGGGTGCTAAGCGTCATAAGTAAAGGCGATGAGGTAGCGGTAAAAATGCATTTCGGGGAAGAAGGTAATACCGGCCACGTAAGGGCGCAATACGCCGGCATCATCTGCAAAAGGATAGCCGAAATTAAGGGCAGGCCGTTCCTGACAGATACGAATACGCTATATCGCGGCATGAGGACTAATTGTAAAGACCATATCGCTGTCGCGCACAAGCATGGATTTACCAAAGAGGCTTGCGGCGCCGATATTATAATACCCGACGATAAAAAATCCAAGATCGCCGATGTAGCGGTAAACGGCAGATTTATAAAAGACGCCAAGGTATTTGACTTATTTCTTAAGGCCGGCGCGATAACGGGCATTGCGCATTTCAAGGGCCATCTGATGACCGGTTTCGGAGGCGCACTGAAGAACATAGGTATGGGATGCGCCTCAAGGGAGGGGAAACTGGCACAGCATTCGGAAGTGGCGCCGATAGTATATGCCCAGAGATGCAAGCAGTGCCTTTCATGTATAAAGGCCTGCCCGGCGGACGCGATCTCTCTTAAGGCGCACAGGATATTTATCGATTCTTCTAAATGCATCGGATGTTCAAGCTGTATAGCCGCTTGCAAATATAACGCGATAGACGTTGACTGGGAAGCTACCGGTGACAAGGTGTCCGAAAAGATGGTCGAATACACGAGCGCGGTCCTGAAAGATAAGAAACACAAGAGCGCTTTTATAAATTTTGCCGTAAAAATAACAAAAGAATGCGATTGCCTCGCGAAGGACGACCCAAGGGTATGTCCTGATATAGGCATATTTGCCTCGAACGATCCGGTAAGCGTAGACAAGGCCTGCCTTGATTCTGTTATCGGCTCTTGCGGTAAAGATATATTTAAGATATTGCATCCCAGGAGAGACGGTTTAAAACAGCTGCGGCATGCTCAGGAACTCGGACTGGGTGACCTGGAATATGAGCTGGTAAAATTGAAATAATTTTTCCCCGCCACAGATTTGAGTTTACTATTCCTGCGATTAGAAGGTATAATATAATAATTAACCCATAATATAATAAAAGGCTATCGATAACTTGAAATTATCCAGGCGTCACAAGAAATTAAAATTCACAAGCAAGGTCGTAAGCAGGATATCCGAAATAAACCGGGATGAATGGAACAAGGTTTTTCCCGATGTGCTGGAAAGCTACGATTTTTTCAAAACCCTGGACGAATCAGGCTTTGACCAGTTCTCCTTCCGCTACATAGCCGTATATAACCGCAAAACTATCGTCGGGGCTACGCACTGTTTCATACTGAAATACTCGATGGACACCAGCATAAACGGCCCGTTGAGGCGGCTCACTAATTTCATAAAGAAGGCGAACCCGGAAATATTCAATATTAAGGCAGTGGCATGCGGCAGCCCTGTGGGACAATGCAGGATAGGCATATCGGATGATAAGGACAGGATATTGAATGTCATCCTGCGCCGCCTGGAACAGATCGCGAGAAAAGAAAAGGCTTCCATAATAGCCTTCAAGGATTTTAATAATAATTATAAAAAGATGATAGCCGCTCATCTGAAAAAAGAAGGCTTCGTCGGATTTAACAGCCTTCCTACAACGCTGATGGACCTGCGGTTTAAAAATTTCGAGGAGTACATGCAGGCCCTGAGCGGCGCGACCAGGTATGACCTCAGAAGAAAATTCCGCGCGTCCGAGAAGCACGGCAAGGTCGAAATGGAGATAGTGGACCAGATTGACGGGCGTACGCTGGAAGATGCCTATAAACTGTATCTCCAGATGCTGGAGACGCATGACATGGCATTCGAAATAGTCCCGAAAGATTTTTTCAGTAATATATCCAAGAACATGCCCGGTAATATCAAGTTTTTTTTGTGGAGGATAGACGGTAAGATGGCCGCTTTTTTATTTGCTATGGTAAAGGAGGATATGTTTATCGATTACTACCTGGGGCTCGATTACGCGCTGGCACATAAGTACCATCTCTACTTCGTGAAATTCCGCGACGTTATGAGCTGGTGCATAAAACATAAAATAAAAGAGTATGAAATGGGCATAACCGGATACGAGCCAAAACGCAGGCTGGGATTCAACTTTGAACATCTCTACCTGTATGTCAAATACCGCAATGCCTTCATAAGGCCTTTTTTCAATTTCTTCGCCCAATTCCTGAAATTCGAAAATTTCGATCCGGAGCTCAAAAAGATACTGCAAGAGGACGCATTGTGAAAAAGAACGGCCTGACTTTAAAGATATTCGGCCTACTTGTCTTGAATGACGTAGGAGACAGCATAGCCCAGCTGTTGATGAAAAAAGGGCTTGTCCAGACCGGGGTCGCATCTATAGATTTCGGTAATATAGTCGAATTTACCCTGAAGAATGCGTCCTCGCCGTTATTATGGGCAGGCATATTAATATGCCTGCTGAACTTTTTTCTGTGGATCAGTATATTGTACAGAATAGAATTAAGCGTGGCCATGCCGGTCGGCAGCACCGCTTATATATTCACCCCTCTCCTGGCAATGTTTTTTCTCCGTGAGCACATAAGCCTTATAAGATGGGCGGGGATCATTTTTATAATTCTGGGCATCCATTTTGTTTCACAAAGTACGAAGAGCGAACCTGAGGCTGCCGGATCATGATAAAAATAATTTTTATTGTCCTGATATCCGAGATATTTACGTCGGCCGGCCATATCTTTTTCAAGAAGAGCACGAATGAGCTTGAGGTGAAAAGCGTGCGCGGCATCAATGGCCACGTGAGTTTCATGAAAGATATTCTCGGTAAGCGCGATATATGGATAGGGCTGCTCTTTATGGGCATGGGCCTTATGGTGTGGTTGGGGGCCCTCAATGAGGGGGACCTGAGCCTTGTGTTTCCTATAGGCAGCATACAGTATGTCATTACCTTATTCGCGGCAAAATTATTTCTCGGCGAAAAAATAGATAAGATGAAAGCTATAGGCACCCTCTTTGTCGTCCTGGGGATAATACTTATCTCAATGACATGAAGGCTGTGAAATGTTCAGTTTTTTTAAAAAAAAGATAAAGGCCAGGATCCCGTGGTGGACTCCCTCTACTATAGAGGCCGTCGAGAAGATACTGAACGACCGGATGAACATATTCGAATGGGGGAGCGGCGGCTCTACTGTCTGGCTTGCAAAAAGAGCGCGTTTTGTCTGGAGCATGGAGCACGGCCGCGATTGGAATAAAAAGGTAAAAAAATGGGCCCGTAAGGAAGGGCTCGGCAGAAAAATATCGGCGCTGGAGTGTTCGTTCGAAAAACGCAAATACTACGATTATATACTCGGGATAAAGCAGGAAATAGATTTTGTAGTTATTGACGGACGTAACCGCGTAGAATGCTTTAAAAGGGCGCTGCAGAAGGTAAGGCGTAACGGCTACATCCTGGTAGACGACACAAACAGGCCCGTATACAAGCCTATATACGACTTCAGGGAGGCGAAGGTATTGGTGGAGACGGAGCCGGACGCGGAAGGCAAGAAGGCAACCATCTTTATAAAAGTTTAACTGTTTTTACTCAGGCGGGGTTTTTATGTTCTTCAGATCAGTAAGATTCAAAATGCTTCTCTGGTATATAGTTTTTCTCGCTGTAACACTATCTATTTTCAGCGTGATACTCTACGGCGGTTTTCGCACCGCCCTTTACGATGACCTTGACGATCTTTTGAGTTCCAGGGCCGAAGGAGTGACCGATTCCATAAACGCTTACTGGCAGGCAAAAAAGATGGAGGCCTCCCATGCTTCGAAAATGCCTGCCGTGCCCGATACTTCCGACCACGAGAATTTTATCAAAATTGCCTCACAATGGGTCGAGGAGAAGAGAAAAGACCCCGACCTGACAAGGATCTTTGTCTACATACTGGATGCGAAAGGAGGAAAGATCCTTTCTTCCAGGAATGCCACCCCGATAGATGCATTGGATGCAGAAGACTTAAAAGACATTTTAAACGGTGAGGATGATTTTAGCACTATACTAGGCCAGACGCCCCAGGGCAAGAAAGAGAAATTCAGGATATACACAAAACCGGTTGTGGAAGACGGCAGCGTAACTTACATTGTGCAGGTCGGCGGCCCCATAAAGCTGCTTTCATTGGCACTGAGCAACCTGCGCTTTGTCCTATTTATTCTGATTCCCCTTACAATACTTCTGGCTGCCATACCCGGCATAATGCTGGCCAGGATAACCCTGAGGCCGGTTGACAAAATGATAAGTACATTGAAACAGATCACGGCGGAAAATCTCAGGTTAAAAATACACATACCGGATACAAAAGACGAGATACGAAGGCTTGCCGATACATTCAATGAAATGATAGAAAGGCTCGAGAGATCATTCTCTTCTCAGCAAAGGTTTATTCAGGATGTTTCCAGGGAGTTAAAAACGCCGATGAAGGCTTTAAAAGATGAACTTGAGTCCGCCACAGACAAAAAATACTCGGAGGAAGGCTGTAAGGCCCTAATGCAAAAGGCTACTGTTCAGATAGGGGAGTTTTCTAAAATAATAGAGAACCTGCTTGTGCTGAGCCTATTCGATAACGACCAGCTGGTCCTCAGCATAAAAAAAGTGAATTTGAAAGAATTAGTGGAAAACATCGTGGATGAGTTAAGGTCGCTGGCAAAGGGTAAAGATCTGGCCGTGTCCTTGTCCTGTCCGGATAAAATAATCCTGGACGCAGACGAGAAGCAATTGCGCCAGCTTATCCTGAACCTTCTGGATAATGCCATTAAATATACTTACAGGAATGGTAGCATAGCCATTACGGCGCAGAAGGGTGAGGGGTATGCCAAGGTAATCGTAAGTGATACCGGCATCGGCATACCGGAGGCTGAAATACCGTATATTTTTGACAGGTTCTATCAGGGGTCAAGGTCTACGCCCGCCAAAGGCGGCTTTGGCCTGGGTTTAAGCAGCGCTAAATCCATAGTGGAAGAGCACAGAGGCACCATAACCGTCGAGAGTAAATACGGCAAGGGCGCGACTTTTACCGTTTCGCTGCCGTTGTCTTATCAGGGGTGATTGCATGTCCGTAATATTTTCATTAGGCATAAAAGATTTATTCACCAGGTCCAACCGGAACAACGCAGCTATAGATAAGAACGGATTTTCTCTGGAAGGGAACAACGGCTGCACGGTGATGCTGATTCACGGGCTTACCGGTACCCCCAACGAGATGAAATTCCTGGCAAGCTTTCTGTATAAAAAGGGCTACTCTGTGGTATGTCCGCGGCTCGCGAATCACGGCGAGCCGTTAAATGTCCTGAAGAAAAGCAAGTGGCAGGATTTTTATGGGTCGGTGCGC
>JAKLDX010000081.1 GCA_022703295.1 Candidatus Omnitrophota bacterium | reverse complement strand
CGACATGCGCGGCAGGACAAGGACTTTCGGGAAAGCCTGGAACGGCGAGGCCTCTTTCATGCTCTGAACGGCTATTTCTATCAGCCTTCTGTCTTCGGTGGAATTCGCCGTATCTACGGCAAGGTCTAAAAGCGCCCCGTCCGAGCCCAGGGTGAACACCAGATGCACATCTCCTTCTTCGTAATAATCCCTGTAATTGTCCTTAAGCCGGCGCCTTATAGATTCGCGTATGAGCTGATAATAATTTATATAATCTTTGGTGGTCCTTACTGCGGCATGTTTTTTAGTTTCCTGTATCTGGGCAGGACTAGCCTTAAGCTTCTCCAGCTTATCAGGTATATTGGCAAGTGTCTTTTTGGCCTGCTCTTTTTTGGCGCCGGCAGCTGGTTTTATCTCAACGGTTTTTTTCAATTCAATACGAGGCGTCTCGGTGTTTTTCGTCATTACCTCCATTTTCGGCTTCTCGACTATCTTCGGTTCCTTCAGCACGACATAGTCGACCAGCATCTCGTCCTTTTTCCTCTCCTCGTCCTGGACAGTCATTGCGTATAAAGGTATTATGATTAGGGAATGGATGAGCGCGGAAATGGCTATGGCGCTTCGTAATGTTATCGGCATGGCATCATTATACAATAAACTTTGTTACATTACAAAGCGCCATTTCATTCGTACCTTTTGATGTCCAGAAACCAGTGTTTCCAGAAGCCTTCTTTTAGAATAGGCTCGCTTTCCAGGATCTCGATTTTTTTCCTGAATATCGGCCCGTCAACTACAAGAGTGTGAAATTCTCCGTTCTCGCCACAAGGACAGATATTCCTTCTTTTTAATTCCGCGACAAATTTCCTGTCAACGGGCCTGCCTATGAACTCTTTGCCCATACAATCATCTTTGCAGCTTACGACGACAGCCTTAAACCCGGATCCGATAAATTCTTCGATGATCTCCGACGGAGGCATATTCCACAGAGGCTCAACAGGGGTCACCCCGGCATCTTTGCACACACGCTCAACCCAGTTTACGTTGTCCAAAAGATATATGTCGCCGAAAATTACCTTGCCGATACCTTCGGATATTAATCCGCGCATCGCCTCTTTGAACTCTTTTTCATATTGCTTCATATCTGCGGCAACCTCTTTCTGCATAAGAGGTATGCCTATCCGCTCAGCCTGAAGCTTCAGAAGGCCGGCCTCAACACCGTGGAAGCAGCAGCGTCTATGCTCCCGCGAAATGAAATTTACGAGATACTTTATTTCGTAGCCGCTTTGCAGCGCCTTATAGCACGCAAAGCAACTGTCCTTGCCACCGCTCCACGAGGATGCGGCAATTATTTTTCCCATGAGACCCGCCTTTTTGAATTAAAAACTTGCCTTAGTGCCCACATACGCCGCGAACGGGCTCTCTCCGTAGCCCCGGACCTCTTCGTATCTTTTATTCAATAAATTAACAAATTTTATGTATACATCAAAATTTTTAGTCAGGGCATAATTCATGTTGAGATTCGCTATCCCATACGGCTTGATCTTGTCGGAATTATTGTCATAGCTTAAGCCCCTGGCTATCACCTCCAGCCCGACATCAAGCTTGGGCATTATCCTCCAGGAGGTGAATGCCTTGAACTTATGAAGCGGGCGCCTGAGAAGAGGCCTGTCGGTACTATAGTCTTTTGTGTCATCGTAAGTATAATATGCGGACAATTCGACATTATCGACAGGCTTGATCTTCCCGCCGCATTCTATGCCTTGCGAGCGGGCCTTTCCGGTATTCTCATATCTCGATGTGTAAAACATAGCATTTGTAGTGGTGTTTATCAGGTTATGGAGCATTATCTGAAAATACGTAATGCTGAATATCACCTTTTCCGTAAACAAATATTGATCCAGCCCAAGCTCATAAGACTGGCTGGTTTCCGGGCCCAGGTTAGGGTTGCCTCCGCCGAAACCGCCCCAGCCCCACGCATCAGCCGACGTAGCTACGGCATTAAGTTGATACAATGTAGGCGCCTTGAATCCGGTAGCCCAGCCGCCCCTGACCTTGGTTTTTGTCGGAAACAGATAAGATCCGTCAACTTTATATGTTATATGCGTGCCTGCCTGCGAATGGTCGTCTATCCTGAGGGCCTGGGTAGAGGTGATCCTGTCATTCAGGTTGACCCTGTTCTGCAGGTATAAGGAAGAGTTTCTTGAAAACACCTTCGGCATATCGCTCTCGCTGTTGCCTGAGCCCCAATCCAGATAATAATAACTGTCCCCCATCTCCCAGGTGTATTCATATCCGACAGTAAAGGTATCGATGTCCGTTATGTAAAAATTGTTGCGGTAATCGAATTTGAACATATATCCGGAATACCAGTCCCTCAGATAATACTGCCAGCCGTCATCCCTGTCGTCATGATCGCGCCTGAAATTGTACATCCACCCTAACTTCACATAATAGCTGTAATAGTCAATAGGCTTGTGTTCTAAATAGCTTGAAAAGATGGTCTCGTAATCATTCTGGAAAAGGTTCGGATAATCTTTTCTGAACTGGTCATACCCGAACCTCGTGGACGTATTTCTGAATATAGCCCCTACCTTCATGTCTTCCATAATCCGGTAATCTGCCCTGGCCGATATAGCGTATCTGTCATAACCGTCAAGTTCCGGATTGTTGTTTTTCGCCTGAGCGTTGGATATGCCGCGGCTCTTTGTATGCGAGCCGCCGACACTGTAACTGAAATTTTTCTCTTTTGATCCTATTCCGAATTTTTCGATGAACGTGGAAAATGAGCCGGTTTCGAATGACGCGTCAAAAAAAGGTTTCTTCGCCTCTTTCGTGATAACGTTTATCACCCCGCCTATGGCGTCGGACCCGTAAAGCGCGCTCTGCGTTCCGCGCATGACCTCTATCTGATTTACGTTATCAAGCGTGAGATGCGCAAAATTATACGCGGCATTGGGGGATATCGGGTCATAAACCTTTATACCGTCTATCATTATGAGCGTATGATTTGAATTTGCCCCCCGCATAAATACCGAGGTCTGACCGGTGAAACTTCCGTTCTCTACAACGTCCACCCCCATCTCATTCGTTAAAGCGCTCTTCACATATTCAACCTTCTCTTTTTCAAAATCATCCTCTTCAAGCACCGTGACCGCGCTTGACTGGCTACCCAGCCTTTCTTCGAATTTGGAAGGCGTGACAACTATTCTTCCCAATTCGCCGATAGAGTTCACCACGGTATCTATCGGCGATACGGCCTGCTCCAGAACTTTCTTAAGGATGCTTTTTTCACCCTCTTTCGCATACACAAATTGTGCTGCCATTAAACATAATGCTGCCAGCAATACTATTTTCCTCATCTTCTCTTCCTTAGTTTTAAAATAAAAACCCCGCACACTCTTATTAGGAATGTACGGGGTCAAGTTCCCTATTTTACGAAACCCGTATATGCGGTGTTCTTGCGACACCATTTAATATATAGGTAGGTCTTCTGACTGAGGACTCATCCTACTCTTCGCGCCTTCTCATCCCTTCAAACTAGCGGACAATGGCTTTCTTCGAATTTCGTCATCCTCTACAGCGGCGGGACCGTTTCCGTTTTCTTCGCTATATAATTCGCGAACTTCGGAATTCCCTTTTGAGCTCTCTCGAGCGCCTATATAAAGCAATATATCAAAGATACAAAACGATTATATTTCCAAAAAATTACCGTGTCAACAAAAATTGTAATTTTTTTAAATCTTATAGAACAGCACCGAAACAGCCATGAATATCAGATAAATAGAAATTACCAATAGGAGCAGCCCCGCGATCCTGGGCCTTACCATTATCCAGTCATCGACAGGCGCTATGACTTTGTCCAGTACTTTCGCGAATTTTTCAACAGAAAATTCTTTATTAAAAAAAGAATTTATCTTTACGAAAGCGCTTTTGCCTATTATAAGGAGAGCTGAAAAAATAAAACTTATTACCCCGGCGCCTAACGCAATCCAGTAAAATATTGTTTTATAAACAGCGTCTTCCATGCCATTACCTCCTTTTAGGATTTGTTCTTCACTGCATTAATAGTATATACCAACATCTTTCAATATTCAATACCACGGCGCGACTTTATTCCGTTATTGTAATGATGCTTCGCCTCGTTCATCTGAGTTACGATATCGGCGTATTTAAACAATTCTTCCGGGCAGTGCCTTCCGGTAAGGACCATCTCCACGAAACCCGGCCTTGAACTTATAAGGTCTATCACATCCTCTATCCCGACAAGCCTTAATTTGACGGCAATATTCAACTCATCCAATATGGCAAGATCATACTTGCCGGAAAATATGAGGCGCCTGGCCCTCTCGAGGCCTTCTTTGGCGCATTTAACATCTTTAGCTTTCGGGTTATTCTTGACAAAACATTCCCGGCCGAATTGTTCTATCCTGATCCGCTTTATCCTCTTCAGCATTTTTATTTCGCTGTAGTTGCCTCTCTTCATGAATTGACATATGTAGACTTTCAGGCCTGCCCCGGCAGCCCTGAGCGCCAGGCCCAGCGCAGCGGTGGTCTTGCCCTTGCCGTTACCTGTGTATATATGGACGTACCCTTTTTTCAGCCTGGCCATATCAGTCGGACCACCCTTCCTTGCCTATAAGCGGAACGAATACGCAGCCGCAAATATCCCTGGATGTTATCGATTTCCCTTTTTTCTCTACAACCGTCAAAACCTGACTGAACCCGCCCCCCACCGGTATCACAAGGCGGCCTCCGTCCTTCAGCTGCTCAATCAGGCTCTTTGGTACGTTCGGCGCGCCGGCGGTAACTATTATACCGTCATAGGGCGAGTTCTCTTCCCAGCCGAGCGTCCCATCGCCGACTTTTATCCTGCAATTTTCATATCCGATACTGCTTAAAACGGTTTCCGCGTATTTTGCAAGCTCTTCGATACGCTCAACTGAATAAACCTCTCCCGCTATCTCGGCCAATATTGCCATCTGGTAGCCGCTGCCGGTCCCTATCTCAAGGATTCTCTCCTCGCCCTTGAGAGCGAGACATTCTGTCATCAGCGCGACCATGTAAGGCTGCGATATGGTCTGATTGTTGCCTATTGGGATCGGATAATCGTCGTAGGCGTTTTGCTGGTAATCTTCCGGGACAAACCTTTCCCTGGGGACTTTACTAAAGGCCGCCAGCACCTTCTCATCAGATACGCCGCGGCCTTTAAGCTGCCCCTCTACCATTAAACGACGCATTTCCTGAAAATTAGGTCCGATCATCGCCCGAATTTTGTTTTTATGATAAACGCTATAAATCTTAACGTATCAAAAAACGGATTTATTTTGCTTTTCTCGTTCCTGTAAACGGTCTTTATGGGGGCGGATTCTATCCTGAAGCCGGCCTTCGCGCACTTCAGGATGATCTCTGATTCTATCTCAAACTTTTCCGATTTTAATTCTATATTCTCAAGGACGCGTCTTTTTATGACCCGGAACCCGCACTGGGTATCGGGTATATGCTGCCCGGAGAGTTTCGACAGTAACCATGACATGAACTTATTGACTACTACTCTGAGGCGCGGCATATTAGCAAGATCCGCCATGCGGGTTCCGATGACCATATCGGCGCCCGTCTCCTCCATCCTATGGATAAGGCCTTCTATATCAGCGATGTCATGCTGACCGTCTCCGTCCATGATGATGACAGGATCGCACTCGGAATCTTTCATAATCTGCCGGAATCCGTTCGTGGGCCGTCCCAGCCAAGCGAATTGGCGCAGAAGGAATGGGAGGAATTCAGTCTCACCCTGCATCCTTCCGCGAGGCTGGCGGTATTTGTTCGTAAATCCATCTGGACCGCCTACTTGGCAAAATCG
>JAKLDX010000080.1 GCA_022703295.1 Candidatus Omnitrophota bacterium | reverse complement strand
AATTTTACCGAGGGGCCTTTCGGATTGGAAAAGAAATGAAGCCTTCTGCGAGATCGTAAGATATGCGTATAAAAATTCCCGTTTCTATAAGAGGAAATTCGACGAATTAGGAATAAACCCCGCCAATGTAAAGAAGCCTTCGGACCTCGGCGATTTCTACACCGTGCCTGAGGATATAATGGAACACGCGGAGGACTTCGTATGCCGGCCACCTCACACAGTTTTCGAATCATCCGGGACCACAGGAAGGAATAAGAGAGTTTATTTTACCCAGGACGAATTGAATGATATAGGCGTGCTGAATGCGCTTGGGTTTTACCTTTGGGGCCTGAAACCTACGGACAGGATGGTGAACGCATTCGATTTCTGCATATGGATACCGGGTATAGTAACGCAGAAGGGGATAGAGAAATCGCACCTTTTCGGTATGGCAGCAGGCAAGATCGACCCTATGGAGGTATATAAAAGGATACCTGTATATAATTTTAATGTTGTCCTCGGAGAGCCTACCTGGCTCATAAAGCTGACGGAGATAGCGGAAAAGCACGGTTCCTACCCTTTAAAACTTATAATAGCCGGCGCCGAGGGAATGCCGGAAGCCGCAAGGCCCTGGATAGAAAAGGTGTGGCAGGGCGCCAAGGTCAGGATGGTGTACGCTTCGGTTGAGTCCGGAGGCACAATCGGCGGGGAGATAGATGCCCAGTGCAACGGTTACCATGTGGATGAAAACAGTTTCCTGATCGAAATAGCAAATCCCGACAAAGACGGTTACGGCGAGATCGTGTTTACCACTTTATCCCGAAGGACCATGCCTCTTATAAGGTACAGGAACAGGGATGTGAGCAGGCTTATCGAAGATAAGTGCTCATGCGGAATACCTTATCGTAGGCTTGCCAGGATACGCGGCAGGGCGGATGAAATGGTAGTGGCCTCAGGGGGAAATCTTTATCCGCTGATGTTCCAGGAAGTGCTGAAAGATGTTGACGGTATAACTAGCGACTGGCAGGTAGTGCTGAAGCTGCGCGGCATCAAAGAAGTAATGGAGCTTAATTTTGAACTCAAAGAAGGGGTCGATAAGGATAAGTTCAAGGAAGATGTCCTTGCCAATATTAGATCCAGATATCCCGACCTGTGGAAAAATTTTTCCATAGGCATATTCGAAATGGAATTTGCATACCACCCCATAGGCAGCCTCCGGGCCGATAAACGAAAGCTGATACGCCTGGTCGATAAGCGTTATGCCGAATGAACCCATCCGAATTTTAAATTTTGATGACAGCGTAACGAAGCAACAAAAGATACTCTCTTCCTATGAAGCTGATGTAATAGGTTTACGCGACATAGCCCCGGGGACCAGATTTTGGCTAAGCAAAAAAGAAGCCGAAGAAATAATAAAAAGGGTAGAAGGGTCCGATAAGTCTTGCGTAACTTTTTTAGGCTCCGGCGATTTCCATCATGTCAGCAGCTTGCTTATAAGCCGGTTCAGCCAGGACCTTTCGGTAATCGATTTTGATCTTCATCCGGACTGGTCGGTGCTTCCGCCCGGTATGAACTGCGGATCGTGGGTTACCAGAACCCTTAAAAATAAAAATATCCGCAAGTTCATAATTGCCGGCATGTCCTCCGAAGGCTTGTCCGGCCTTTCCATGCAGGCGGGTGATTTCGGCGCGCTTAAAGACGACAGGCTTGAGGTATATCCTTATTCGCACAGACCGTCTGTAGTTTTCGGAAGGCGCATACCGGATAATATTTCCATAGAGGTAAGCCGCGCCTTTTCATTTTCCAGGGTATATTGGAACGAGCTTAAAAATACCGATATAACCGAATTTTTTCTGCATATTATAAAACGCATGCCCGTAAAGGATGTCTATCTGACCATAGACAAGGACTGCCTCCAGAGTGAGTACGCCCTCACCAACTGGGAGGAGGGCAGGATGTCGCTCGACGACCTTCTTGTTATGATAAAAATCATAAAAGATAACCTTAATATAATAGGAGCCGATATAACCGGAGATTATTCCAGGCCCGAGACCCGCGGTATCGTAAAGAGCGCGATCTCATGCATAGATCACCCGAAAGATTTTTCCGCTAAAGGAAAGCCGGAAGAGCGCATAACCGAAGTGAATGAAGATACGAACCTCAGGATATTGGAGCTTCTGGTTTCATAGGCATATATAAAAAATGGACAAGATAGATATAAAAAGCCTCTCCGAAAAGGAGCTTGGGCAGAAGATAAAGGATGAGGGCCAGGAGGCCTACCGGGCAAAACAGATTTTCAGGTGGCTGTATAAGGTGGGTGTCAAATCCTTCGAAGAGATGCTCGATATCCCGCTGGAGATGCGCCATATCCTGAAAAAGAAATTTCACATTACCCATCCGGCGACTCTCGATTCCAAGGCCTCGTTGATTGACGGCACCACTAAATATCTTTTTAAACTTGAAGACGGCGCTACCATAGAAAGCGTATTTTTGCCCGAGAAGAATAGGAATACCATCTGCCTGTCTTCGCAGGTAGGATGTAAAATGAACTGCAGTTTTTGCGCAAGCGCCCCGTTCGGTTTCGTCAGGAACCTGAGGCCGTCCGAGATCGTGGACGAGGTCCTTGCCATAAGGTCGAAAAAACCGGATTGCCCGATAACCAATCTGGTATTTATGGGCATAGGCGAACCTCTCGATAATTACGACAATGTCATGCGCGCGATAAGGCTTTTTAACGATAAAGACGCATTTAATATAGGGGCCAGGAGGATCACCATTTCGACATGCGGCCTGATACCCGGTATAAAAAAGCTCATGGACGAGAATTTGCAGCTGGAGTTGTCTGTTTCGCTTCACTCGGCAGATGAGGGCGTAAGGTCGGAGCTCATCCCCGTGAATAAAAGGTACCCGCTGCGGGACCTTATGCAGGCATGCAGGGATTATATAAAAAAAACCGGCAGGATCATAACGTTTGAGTATATAATGATAAAGGGAGTGAATTGTTCGGCTGAAGACGCGTTTAAACTTTCAAAACTCCTGAAGGGGATCAAATGCAAGGTCAATACCATAGCCTATAATCAGATAAAGGCAAGAGGCTATGAGGCCCCCGGTGCCGGGGATATCAGGATATTCATGAATACATTAAAAAATAACGGTATAAATGCGATAAGCCGGAAATCCAAGGGTGAGGACATCGATGCCGGATGCGGTCAGCTTAGGATATCAAGATTATAAACTTTTGCATGGATAATTTATTATGAAAGACAATGACAGGTTAAAAAGGGCGATAGCGTTCTACTTCTCCGTAGCGCTTTTTTTTACTTTACTACCTATATTGTTGTCCTATTCGCTGGGCTATAAAATAGATTACAAAAAATTTAAGATATACAAGACAGGTATATTATATCTGAACAGCACGCCCGCCGGCGCATCCATCTATATAAACGGCAAACTTCACACTGACCTTACCCCTGCCAGGATAGAGGAGCTTAAGCCCGGAAGTTATAATATAGAGGTTAAGAGAGAGGGCTTTTATGCATGGGAAAAAGAACTTACCGTAAGGCCGAATATGGTTACGAAGGCCGACGGTATAGTGCTGTTCCCCATGACACAGGACCTTAAAAGGATCGTGAAATATCCGATATACGATTTTGTCATATCCGATAATAAGAACAGGATATATTATATGACCGGTAGCGGCATTTTCGAGTCGAATATGGACGGCAGTGCCGTTAAAAAAATATCGCCTTATTCAGACTGGCCCAGGAGGATAATAGGGCGGAAATTTTCTCCGGATGGCACCAGGCTTTTATATTTCAATGAATATGTCGTTCATTTAATTTACCTGAATGTCGATAAAAGCGAGGCTGTCAGCGAGGACAAGGCTATTGTGGAACAGATCCTCATCTCGGAATATCCGATAATAGACCTGTTCTGGTATGCCGGTTCTAATTATATAATAGTGGTGAGCGAGAAAGACATAAGCGTTTTGGAGCTTTTGGGAGGCGGCCGGCGCAACGTAGCTCTCGTATATAAATTCAATACAAGGCCAAGCAACGTATATTACGACTATAGCAATAATTCGCTGTATTTTACCGATGAAAAAAGAGAACTGGGCCTGAAGGAGGGCAACCGCCTGTACCGGCTTGACCTTAGTCAGAGTTTTTTTAATAAGATGCTCAAGTTTTTAATGAAGATGGAAGCGAAAAAAGGACATGGAGAGAAATAAATTTTATAAACGGCTGTTCGAGATAATACCGGGCCTTCTGACATGGCTGACCCTGGGAGGCCTGTTCATGCTTGCCTTCGTCAGGCCGTTATGGGTTGCCATATTTGTCATAACGTTTGACCTGTATTGGGTAATAAGGATAAGTTATCTTTCGCTGCTTTTATTGCTGGCGTACAGAAGGCTGGAAAGAGAGAAGAAGATAGACTGGCTGAAACGATGCGCGGAGCTTAAGCCTCCGGACGGCCTTTACTATAAAGACATTTATCATGCGGTATTATTCCCGGCTTACAGAGAAGGGCTGGACATCCTTGTCCCATCAATATCTTCGCTCGAGAACGCCAATTACCCCAAAGACAGGATGATAGTAGTCATAAGTGTGGAAGAGAGGGCCGGCCAGAAGGCGTGGGACGACGTATCAAGTTTGAAGGAAAGATACAAAGATAAGTTCCTGCAGTTTATTGTGACCAGGCATCCGGACAATATTCCCGGAGAAGTGAAAGTGAAGGGTGCCAATGCGACGTGGGGCGCCAAGGAATTGAAATATTTCCTGGACTCTAAAAAAATAAACTATTCCAATGTCATAATATCCTGCTTCGATGCCGATACATGCGCCGAAAAAGAATATTTCGGCTGCCTTGCCTACCATTACATAACGAATCCTAAAAGAATGCAGTCGAGCTACCAGCCCATACCGGTTTATAACAATAATGTATGGCACGCGAGGTCGATAGCCCGCCTTCTGGAGCTGGGCTCCAGTTTCATGCAGATGATAGAGACGATGAGGCTGGAAAAGTTCGTTACTTTCTCGAGCCATAGCATGAGCTTCAAGACGCTTGTCGACGTCGGATATTGGCCTGTAGATATGATATCCGATGATTCCGTCATATATTGGAAATGCTTCCTGTATTTTAACGGCGCGTATAATGTAACACCGATGTATGTCACCGTATCTATGGATGTGGCTACGGATAAGGGGATAATACCCACGATAATAAAACAGTATAAACAGAAAAGGCGCTGGGCGTGGGGCATAGAGAATTTTCCTTATGTTATGATGGGGTTCCGGGAAAATAAGAATATACCGATGCTCGTAAAGATGCGCCGCGCGTTCAATATACTCGAAAGCCATTATACGTGGGCGGTGTGGGCCATAATAATAACTTTCATAGCGCCGCTTCCGCTGATATTCGGCGGCGGGCTTTTCAGGCAGACGGCGATAGGCTATAACCTGCCCGGAGTCTCCGCCACACTTTTTAACATTTCGCTTTTCACTATCTTCGTCTGCATATTCATAACCATAAGGCTTTTACCGCCGCGGCCTAAAGACGTGAAGAGGAGCAAGGTTTTCGTGATGATCATCCAGTGGTTCCTGTCGCCGCTGGTGGCGGCGGTACTGGGATCTACGCCGGCCGTAGACGCGCAGACGCGCCTCATGCTGGGAAAATACATGCATTTTTACGTGACTGAAAAATCGCGCAAAAAATAAACGATATCTTTAAAAATTTTCTTGCACAGGCGATAGCCCTGTGATATACTTCTTTTTGTTATTTTAAAACCGGAGGATTGTCATGGGAAAATATACGAGCGTTATCATAGGCGCTGTGATCGTTTTCATAGGCATACTGGGGCTGATACGCTGGATGGGGCCTTTGGTCCTGATAATTAAAGGGACAGTTCCTGTGCTGATGGTCTTTGCCGGAGTGATCGCGATAATAGCGGGCCTTAGCGAAGTAAAAGACGAAGCGGCCGCAAAAAAATAATCCGCGAA
>JAKLDX010000008.1 GCA_022703295.1 Candidatus Omnitrophota bacterium | reverse complement strand
CAAGAACCAGGCGGGCGATATCGTTCTGATTGACTGCATCGAACCCGCCCGTATCCACTACGGTGAAGGTTTTACCTTTCCATTTTATATCGGCGTGAAGCCTGTCGCGCGTAGTGCCCGACACAGAATCCACTATGGCCTTCCGGGAGCCTACGATCCTGTTAAAAAGGGACGACTTGCCGACATTCGGCCTGCCTACTATAGCTATTTTCGGGTGAGCGGATTTTTTCATTTCATAATTCTACCATACCTGGATAATCGCCGTATATTCTTTTCATCCTTTGAATTAACGGCGGGTTTTCGCTCATTTTAATATCTTTCCGGATACGGCTTCCCTGCCAAGGTCGATTCGAATGGCCCCGGGAAGGGGCATTCTGATTTTCTCCCCTTACTTCCGAAACCCTATCCTGCGTTTCGGTTTTTCAGGCGGCGGCATCATGAGCTGGCGGATGGCTTCGAAGATGGTCTCGATATCTGTATCATGCCTTTCTATCTTATGCTCAAGCTCATTTAATCTATTTAACAATTCTTTGTTTGCCGCAAGCATGTGACGCAGTTTAACAAATGCCCTCATTATTGCGATATTAACTTGGACCGCACGAACACTATGCAATATTCCGGATAGCATGGCAACACCTTGTTCCGTAAAGGCATATGGTAGGTGCCCGCCTAAGTGTTTACGCGATGGTATCACATTTTGTGATACCATGACGTTGACCTCTTCGTCAGTAAGCCGGAACATAAAATCTTCCGGAAAACGCGTCTTATTTCTTTTTACCTGCTGCCTCAAGACAAATGGTTTTACCTTATAGAGAAAAGCTAATTCTTTATCTAATATAACTTTAAGTCCTCTAATAATCAATATCTTATGCTCTACCATTGTTTGTAAAGCCAATTCGCTCATATTTTACCTTCCTTTTTATATATAGACACTATGCCGCCTATATATAAGACGGTAAAAAGGGCAAAATTATTGCAATTATTTTAAACTTTCCTGCCGCCTACTCGATCGCGAAGCTCACCGTCACCACCGCCATCACCTTCTTGTCGAGCGACGTGGTATCGTTGACACCCCAGTCAGAGACTTCCGTAGAAGTGGCCGGCGTGATCTGGAATACCCCCATCTTCGCCGAACGCATGAACCCTATCCTGTTTCCGGTGGACTTTGCCATGCTGCCGGCGCGCTGCTTGGCATTATCCGTGGCCTTCGCGAGCATCTCCACTTTAAGCTCGTCGAGCTTCGTGTAAAAATACTCGGGCGCCGACGAGGCGAACTTGATGCCCTGCTCTATGAGCTCCGTGGATTCCCGCGAGACCCTGTCGATCTTTTCGACGTCGCCGGACCTGATCTCGATACTCTGGCTTAATACATAGCCCTGGATATCGTTCGTGTCATTGCCCTTATCGTTCTTTTTGTAAATGGTCTCGGTCGTCACCTGTGATATTACCGTCTCTTTGGCGGTAACGCCTTTGGACTCGAGATACTTTTCTACTTCTTCCAGGTCCTCCCGCAGCGCCCTGTAGGCCTTCTTCAGGTCAGTCTCCCGCCTCGTGAACCATCCGCTCCATACTATGTAATCACTCCTTATCTCTTTTGTAGCCGAACCCGTGACGCTTATCTGCTCCCTCGTGAACTTCATCACCTTCAAAACCCCGCCCGATAGTATCATGCTTGAAACTATCGTCGCTACCGCGATGCAGATACCTAAAATGATTATCTGCGAATTCTTCAGAAAGTTTCCGCTTTCCATTCGTCCTTCCTTTCTTTTTTGCGCTTATTTTTACCTTTCAAATCCTCTTTTTCCAGTGTGGCCAGGAGCCACATACCGAACAATCCCACCATGAGATCGTCCCTGCAACCATATTGCGGACACATTTTTGCTTCCCCCCTGAAAATAAAAGGCCCCCGCCGGGCACACTACGCCCGGCGAAGGCCTTACATATATGAATGCCCGACTCCCCCTTGGGAGCTTGAGGGCTAAAATGAAACCGAAAAGCGCAACACATCGAACTAAACCGCCGAATACGAACTACGTGAAATATATTATCGCCCCGACTACGGGCGTACCTGTCATTTATTCAGAGAAACAAAAAACCCTCGGGAGTCACACCACAACTCACGAAGGTTTTACTTTATTAACGTCCGGGATTTATTCCTTCCAACTCGGGACGAACTCTGATTGTGTTAGAAGTATAGCACCAAATCCGTTTTTGTCAATAGTGCGGAAAATTTTAAAAGGCTAGCGGCCGGTCAGCTTCAAAATTTCCGGAGGGATCTTTTTTAATTCTATCCATCTCCCCGGTTTTACGTGGCCAAGGCCAAACGGCCCGAAGTTTGTCCTGATAAGGCGCTTTACATTCTTACCGAAATGTTCGAATAACCGCCTGATCTCTCTATTTTTACCGCCCCGCAGGCTTACCCTGACCCAGCTTGAGCCATCCTTCTTATCGAGTATTTTAACGCTGACAGGCTGTGCTTTTTCGCCGCGGCCTATATCGACGCCTTTCAGCATCTGCAGGATCTCATCGTGTGAAATAGGGCCGTCTATGAGGACTTCGTATGTGCGTTCGATCCTATAGCGCGGCTCCGTGAGGATGTTACCGAACCCGGTATCGTTAGTAAATATCAGCAGGCCTTCGGAATCACGATCCAGCCTGCCCACCGGGAATACCCAATCATCGACATCTTTAAGGAATTCATATACCGTGGGCCTTCCCAATTCGTCATCGCGGGTAGTCACATAGCCCGGCGGCTTGTGGAACAAGATATATCTTTTTTTAACTTTAGGAAGCGGCTTCCCGTTAACAAGGATGCTTCCGGGATCGCTTATCGCTACACCCGGATCGAGAACAGTCTTCCCCTTGACCTTGACCAAACCCGCCATGACGAGATCGAGGGCCTGTTTGCGTGAACAAAGCCCTGATTTGGATATTGTGCGTATGATGTTGTGGCTTTTTTTATTTTTCACTGAACTTGAGTTTTGCGGCGTCGTACTCTTTCATAGTCTCGTCGAGCCCGGCATAACAGGCATCTATCCTGTCCAACATCTCTTTCAGCTCCCTCGCAAGCTGGCTCCTCCGGATGGCCCCGATGCCCGGCCTCGCAAGCTCTTCGCTTGTCTCTTTCACTTTTGCTTCGGAAGATATTATCTCGCCCTCCAGCTCTTTTATCTTCTCTTCGAGCGGCTTCAGGGTTTTCGACCTCATCGCGACGAATTCCGCGCGGGCCTTTCTCGACATCTTGCTATTATGCCCTTTTGGCTCGTGCACTGTCTCGGTTCTCGGCGCGGCCGGCCTGACGGTTTGCGCTGCAACCTCCGGCGCGGCTGATCCTTCGGCAGCGGTTTCGGGGGCGGGTGATTTAGCACTACCCTCGCCCTCTTCCCAGCCTATGCTATCCAGAAATTCGCGGTAATTGCCCGGGTATAAAAACACCCTGTTATCTTTAAATACGATTAGCTTCGTCGCCACTTCGTTCAGGAAATGCTCGTCGTGCGCCACCACGAGCGCCGCGCCCTCGAAATCCCTTACGGCGTCCATCATGGCCTGGCAGGATTCGATATCGAGATGGTGCGTGGGCTCATCCAGGAAAAGTATGTTGGAAGGCGCAACGAGAAGCTTGCCCAGAAGCACGCGGCTGCGCTCGCCGCCGGAGAGGACCTTAACCTTCTTTTCGGCGTCGTCTCCCGAGAACATCATGGCCCCGCATATCCCGCGCACGCGCGTCTTGTCGATGAACGCGCTGCCCCTGGACACTTCCTCTTCCACGGTTAGGTCATCGTTAAGGTCGGCCGTGTTCGCCTGCTCGTAATAAGCCGCGAGCGCTGCCGTATGCGTCTTGACGCTGCCGCTCACCGGCGTCAGTCTCCCGGATAATAGTTTCAATAATGTGGTCTTGCCCTTGCCGTTTTTTCCCACTATGCAGATCTTGTCATGCCTGTCGACGGTGAAGTTCAGCCCCTTTATCAGATACGGCGCTTTACCTTCGTACGAGAACGTGAGGTCATTCACGTCCATCATCTGGGCGGTACGGAAAGGTTCATAATTAAAAGAAAACGAGAGCGTGCGGATCTCCTCGAGCTTGTCCAGTTTATCCATCTTCTCGAGTTTCTTGATATTTGACTGGACCGCCTTGGCGTGGCTTGCCTTCGCGCGGAACGTATTTATATACTTCATCATGTGTTCGCGCTTCTTCTCGTCCTCCAGGCGCCTTTTTTCGTGAATTTCTTCATCCTTCTGGAGCTGAGTATAATATTTTCCGGTGGAGCCCTTCATCTTCCTCACCCGGCCGCGGTGTATGCCCACTATATGCGTCGTGACACTGTCAACAAGGTCTCTGTCATGGCTTATCACAATGAGCTCGCCCTTCCAGGAGCGCAGGAACTTCTCGAGCCATCGTATGGAGACTATATCCAGGAAATTGGTGGGCTCGTCCAGAAGAAGCATATTCGGCTCGGAGACGAGCACCTTTGCCAGGGCGATACGCATCTGGAACCCGCCGGAGAATTCCGAAGGGTTGCGGCTGAAATCAGCTTCGGTAAACCCAAGCCCCGAGAGTATCTTCTCGACCTTCCATTCCGCGCCAAGTTCTTCGGGAGGCAGTCCCCTGCAGCCCTCTTCCAGCACGGTAGGCTTGGTAAAGGTCAGGTGTTGCCCGAGATAACCTATGACGTAATTGTTGGGCTTGAAGACCTTGCCTTTTTCGGGTTCTTCTTCCCCGGTTATGAGCCTGAATAAAGTGGTCTTGCCGTGGCCGTTCCGGCCAACGAGACCGACCTTTTCGCCGGCAAGGACGTCGAAACTCACGTCCTCAAATAGCACCCGTGTACCGTAACGTTTGGATATATTTTTTACAGATATCATATGAGATCCCGGAGATGTGGTTTCATTTTTACTTCCAGATAACCCTGGCGGGGTTTCTTGAAGGAATTCTTGAATAGCGGTATTTCGGATACCCGACCATCATGGCGGCACCGGCCATCGCGCGCGGCGACAGGCCGACAAATTTTCTCACGTCTTGCGACATATTGACGGCCATTGTCACGTACCCTGCCCAGCATGCGCCGAGGCCCAGGCCGAACGCGGCAAGCTCGAGGTATTCGGCCGCTATCGTGCACGATTGCGGAACCATCGGGTCGTCTTTAACTCCGTACGCGACGATGATGCAGCCCGCGCCGCGGCAGATCCTGTCTTCACCCTTCTTCCACGGCTCTACCAGGCGGTCGAAACTGAGCGATTCCGCCAGCGGGGACTTTGCCGCAAGTAGCTCTTCCATCCACTGCGATATGAGGCCCACTAGCTCGCGGACCTTAGCCTTGCCCATGAGAACGGCCCAGTTGACCGGCTGACGGTTGATCCCGGACGGGGCATATCGGGCAATATCCAGAAGTTTCTCTACCGATTCTCTTTTTACTTCCTCGTCCTTATACAGCCGGATAGAGCGCCTGCCCTTCAGGAATAGTTCGACCTGCGCGGCATCCGGCAATCCGGAATGATCAAGCCGCGAGGAGCCCGCGGGATCCATCGTCGAGAGCTTGATGGAGCCGGGCGGGCAGAACGCAAAACAGTGGCCGCAGTTAATGCAGATCTCTTCGCCGCCGGGTATGAACTCCGGCACACGGTCCTTTTCGTTCATCCTCAGGATCTTTATCGGACAGATCTCCACGCACCTGCCGTCGCCCTTACAGGTCTTTTTGTCGACTTCGAATTTTATCATATCCTATGGCGTGTCAGGTTTTGACACGCCCCATGTGAATACCTACCTGCTGCAGCTGTCAGTCTTGCACAAAGGACAATATTTTTCCTGCAGCTTCTTGATCATATTTTTCGTCGCGTGGAAAAATAATATCAGCAACGCTATTTTCACGCATCCGCCCCAGGTCAATGTCAACATCATAACTGCCTCCTTTTTTTGTTGTGCTGCAATACGGTCAGCGGAACAATGCGAATATCCACAACGAAAGAGCCAGCGGGATCAGAAATCCCATTAAGCTGACCCATACGGGAATTGTAAATTTTCCCACCGTAACCCTGACCCTGAATATAAGCCGCAATAAATGCATGAATGAGATAAACAGAAAAAGGACGGCCACCACTTTTAAAATAAGCACATGGGCCTGCATGGCTTGCGAGAATCCGTTATCGGGCGCGCTCACAATGTTTTTTTCGGCTTCGCCTGCCACGCCCGGCGCCGTCGCCCTCTTCGGCGGCCGCGACCTGGACCCTAACGCCTGCGCCTTATTCACGTCCGACAGAGCCGCCAGATAGTTCTTCTTTGTGACATATATGACCGCCCGGCCGCTATAGGCAAGCGCGAAACCGGGCCTTAATTTGATCGCCTTGGTATATTCGGATATGGCTTTATCAAGATCATTCTTTTTTGAATACACAAGCCCCAGGCCGTAATGGCAGTCAGCAGAATCGGGCCCGATCTCTATGGCTTTATTATAGTCAGCGATGGCCTTGTCAAAAGCGCCTTTTTTATAATAGGCACCGGCGCGGTTATGGTAAGCGTCCATAAAAGCCTGGTCTATCTCTATCGCTTTGGTAAAATGAAGGATCGCCTGGGTCAGGTCGCTCTTTCTATCATAAGCAACCCCCAGGTTGTAATAGGCGACGGCGGACTTGGGGTCGGCTGCGATGACCTTGTTGAACTGCACTATCGCATCATCAAACTTATTCTGGCGGATCAGGGCTGTCCCGTTTTTCATCGCTTCTTCGGCAGCCTGGGCATAGCTGTTTAAAACGAAAGCGGCCGATGTCAGTACGATTAAAGCCCCCGCAATCCATATTCTTTTAGCCATATCAGATCTCCTTAATCCGCCTAATATTATATCTCTGACAGCAAAAAGCTACAACATAAGAAATCGATCGGGCGCGCCCGCAAAAAAACAGGGCCGGACTTACCAAGTTCGGCCCTGCTGCCACCGACAAAAGCCGGCGAGGCTATCTTCAGAGAGGCTTATTCTTCCGGAGCTCCCCTATATTCTCCCGAATGCATCTTCGTACCTTTCGGGCATTGTTCTCCGCCGGGGCCCATCTTACCCATATGTCCGCGATCGCTCATTCCCCATAATTTTTCCGCGAGATCCGGGTTCGTCTTCTGCAAAGCGGCCGCAGAGTCCCTGAGAAGCTTCTTTCTGGCCTCGTTCTTCGCCTGCATATCAGACATTTCGGCAAGCTTCTTTTCTTTCTCGGCCGCCAGATCGGACAATCCATTAGCGAGGTCGGGGTTAGTCTTCTGTAATACCGCCGCGGAATCCTTAAGCGCCTTTATCTTTGCCTGGCACATGTCGGTGAAATCTTTGTGCGCCATCTTTTCCGCCGTGAACGAAATGCCGGCCATGGAAAAGACCACTACCAGTATAGCTACAACCAACGCCAATCCTTTAAATAACTTCATATTGCTGCCTCCTTTTTTTAATTCCATTTTCGGCGAGGTGCGCTCACCTGCCGCCATATAAGGTCCTCAACTGTGCCACCGTGGGGTTATCCGAATAATATTCGCCCTGCGGCCCGACATACCCGCTGCCCGCTCTTTTCAGCGTGACCGCCGTATAACCGCCCCTGGAATTCGGGATGTTTATTGTCACAACATCGGATGTCTGTATGTTAGTTTGCACGGGCACCTGTACAGCCTGGACCTGCTGCTGCACTATAACAGGCTGCGCCACAACAGGCGGCGCAACAACTACGTAACCGCCGCGGTTATACGGCCTGTAATAATACCCATCCGCATAGTAATACGGCGTACCCTGATGCACCACGGTTGTGCATCTCGGCGGCAGGTTATCGACGATAGCTCCGACAAAAAGAGCGGCGACGGCCGTATCGAACCACAGCCACCCATGCCTGTACCATCTGCCTTCCCTGTTATAGTAATGCCTGCCGTCATGCCCCGGGCCTCCCCGGCCCCTGTCCGGGACAATCGCGTATGCTTCCGACGAAACTAACGCAAGCGCCAGGCACAGCGCGATAAACATACGGGGCTTAAATATCCGTTTCATCATACATTACCTCCTTTTACATATTAGACAGGGCAGGTAATGTAAAAAGTTCCGTTATCAGCTTCTTTTTTCGCGTTTATACTTATCGTGGGTCTTTACGCCTTTCATGAACCGGAATGTCCCCAATATCTTCGCTGCGGCGTTTATCCACCTGTAGGAGAAGGATTCAAGGAATGAGAGGAATATCATATAGCATGTGTAAGAAACGGAGAATAGCCTGTGGGTCCTGGTAAAAGAGAATATGGATAATAATGATACGAAGGACTGGGTTATCACCATAAGAGCGACAAAGGCAAGGAATGTTTTGACATCCAGGATCCCGGCGATCCATCCGGCCGCAACGAGGATGATGCTCGTGACTTCAAAGAACACCCCCAGGACCTCATAAATAACAAAATACGGCAGCGCGAGAAAGGCAAATCCGCCGAACCTGGGATTGCAGAACATATATTTATAATGCCATATAGTCTCGTCGGTGACCCTCTGCCAGCGCTCCCGCTGCGAAATGAGAGATACCACATCGCTGGGCCCTTCCGTCCATCCGACATGATACGGCAGCATCAATATCCTGTAGCCCTTCTCTTTGTTCTTTGCGATATAGTCATGAGCCCGGAAAGTGAATTCTATATCCTCGCAGGTAAATTCTGCGGAAAATCCTCCGAGCTCGTACAGGACGTCCTTGCGCCATATCGAGAACCCGCCGGCAACTATAGGCATGGCGTTGTATTTGCTCCAGGCTATCCTGTTACCTATAAAGGAGCGTATATATTCCATATTCTGGTAAGCCACGATCGGATTATAGGAAAAACTCTTCTCCACCACCCTGCCTTTTTTCACTTTAAGGCCGTTCACCAGGCTGAAATAGCTGCCTATGCCTATTATCCTGTCGGGGTCCTTCTCGACCTGGGCCATTATTTTTATCAATGCGTCGGGCTCCAGGACCGTATCGGCATCCATTGAGCAGACGTAGTCATACGACGCCAGATTCAGTCCCGCGTTTACGGCTCCGGCCTTCTTGACGCCTGCGAATTTTCTTATGACGGTTACGTTCGGGTGTTTTATGCCCTTGTATATGCTCCGAACCTTACCGTCCCTGTAGTGCTTGATATACGGCATGTCTATAGGCCGCATCCCGACCAGTTTATTTATTATCTCGAATGTCTTGTCCGTGGATTCGTCATCAACAATGATCACCTCGAACTTCGGATAATTCAGGGCAAGCACCGAGGATAGGCAGTCCTCTATCCAATCCTCTTCATTGTGGGCAGGTATGACTATGCTCACGGGTATGGTGACTGTGGAAAGAAATATCAGCGGGTAATTTTCCTCTTCGCTCTGGCGGGACCTGCGCATACCCTCGACAAGCCCTATGACGGCGAGGAGTATGTAGAACAGCGTAAGCGCTATGAAATATACGAAGAACACCAGAAAAAGCACGTACGACATGGCGGAAAAGGCTCCCGATAGGGTCATTCGTTTATATCGCCTTTCATTTTTCTGTCAATATACTCGGCAAACCCGGGGTCTATTTTTTCCATTCCGGCTATGATGGCCACGCGCGATCTCTCGTCAAAAAGCTCCACGGCGCCTTCCAGTCCCGTGTGGGCGCCGGCCTTCAGCATGCCGCTTATCAGATGTTCCGCCCTCCTCTTGTCCTGCTCGTCCGGAGATATCAGCATTTCCAGGATCTTTTTTATATAATTGGACCTTTCCAGTATTTCGACTGAAATCTGCTGGGCCATACCGTCACCGCTTTCCAGGAATTTTTGCACATATACGATCGCTTCGTCGATATAAGAAACGAATATGTCTTTGACGGTATTTATCACTGACAGCGATCCGTCGGTCGCGAGTTTCGCTACCGCCGGAACGCATTTTTTGCCTAGCAGCCCGGACAACGCCTTGGCGGCGCTGGCCCTGACAAGCCACGAATCGTCTTTCAGCGCGATTATCAGGATATCTTCGGCAGATTTAAGGCCGGACCTGCCCAGGCATTCGCATACGGCGGCGCGGACATCAGGCGAATTATCCTTTATCATAGCCTTCATTTCATTGATATGCCCGGTCAGGTCGAATTTAGACATGAGTTTTACGGCCCATGAACGCACCGATGGGTCCTTGTCGCGCGTGAGCATAATTATCGCCTCTATGGTCTCGGCAGGAAAGTTCTCCAGGATGGCCACAAGCTTATAACGCCAGAGCGGATTCTTTTTAAAAAATTCTATCAGCGGCCTGGATGCCTCTATGCTCTTAAGCTGCCCAAGGGATATCATCGAGAAATAGGATATGTCCTCGTTTTTACTGAAGAGACCTTTTTTCAGTATGCTTACCGCATCCGCGGCGCCCGCATACCCCAGGGCCATTATCGCTTCTATCCGCCGCCATTTATCCCCCTCGCCGGCGGCTATTTTTTTAAGTCGCGACAGGTTCTGGGGGGACAGATAATATTTTTTGAACATTTCCTGTTCGGAATCGTTAAAAAATATGAGCTCCCTGTTCCTGTTCGTACTGACGTCGAGGAATTGCTGGGGGGTTGATGAAGAGAGGAGGCGGATTGACCCTTCTCTGCCGGCGCCCTTGCCCGACAGTATCATTTCATAGACATTTTCTTTTATGCCGAGAAGGGCGCGGCTGCGCCTCTTCCACAGATATTCCCTGATGATCATATTAATTATTATGAGTGCGGCGAGGGCCAGGCAGCCGGCAAGGAGTATCGCGTCTATCTTCCAGACTATATCAGCATGATAGTTATACATTTAAAATTTAACCGACAATGTGAAGTTGACACCCCGCTTTATAAATTTGGGTTTTTCCGCGCCGTAAGTATAGCCTGCGCGCATGGAGATGCCTTTATACAGATTATAGGTAAGTCCGCCGAAGAGTATATAGCCGGCTTCTTTTGCGGATTTTATAGCGTAAATATCGTAAAGCCGTTCGCCGAACGCAACGCCGCCCCAGGCCTGCAGAAAATCCGTTATCTTAAAATTACCTTTTACCGAACCAAAGTTCGCCGCGTCGCGGCTCTCTATCCACGATACACCCCATTCGCCCGCTATGTAATTGTCGCCGAAATAATAGATGAGGCCCGGATAAACTATATGCGTATCGCCGACCAGGTACGCGCGGTAAGAATAACCTACCTGCCAGAAGAGGGTCTTGTAAAGCTTATGGCCGTACTCGGCTATCGTCTGCAATTTATACATATAGTTGGTCTGCCACCCGAAACCAACTTCGAGATGCGTATAGTAATTTGGCTGGTTTATGTATGTGCCGAAACTTGCGGTGTGGTCCCTGTCGTCGAACCGTTTATAGTCAGAAAACATGAAATAGGATGTTATGTTTTTATGGGTATAGCTGAAACGGTTATCGAGCTGCTCCCAGTAGCCCGTCCTGCTGCCCTGCAGTACGCCGCTTGTCTCGCAGTAGGTTTCGTAAGTAAGGGTGTCTTTTTTTT
Source organism: Candidatus Omnitrophota bacterium (assembly GCA_022703295.1). Classification (GTDB taxonomy): domain Bacteria; phylum Omnitrophota; class Gorgyraeia; order 2-01-FULL-45-10; family 2-01-FULL-45-10; genus JAKLDX01. Next base: position 5,977 of record JAKLDX010000008.1, on the reverse strand, counting down.
CTTCTTTCGGAGCTACGGGGCTTACCGGCGGGACCATCGTGCGGATCATCGTCTCCGTCTCGCCGCGTTCGGCGGCATAAGAGACGGCGGTGCTGACCAAAATAGGAATGGCGATAAATATAATCCTGCTAAATGCGGCCAGCGCGGATCGCTTCATTTAGTCTTTTTTTTATATTTGTCGGCTATTTCCAGCGTAGTTTTTATTTTGTCTATCTCGTTTTGTAAGTCGCTTGTCTTTATTATGAAGCCCGTCGCGTTAAGCTTGCTCGCGAGCTTTATCCTCTCTTCGTTCGAATAGGCTGTATACATGAATACGGGTATGGCCTTGTCCTCTTCCCGGATCTTTTTTAATATGGTAAGGCCGTCTGTCTGCGGCAGAAGTATGTCAAGAATAACGGCATCGGGCTTTTCCTCGCGCATTTTAACAAGGCCGGTTTCGCCGTCGGAGGCCGTTATCACATCATAATTATTTGCCAGAAGCCTAGCCTTGACAATGTCCAATATATCCACTTCATCGTCTATAACTAATATTTTTTTATTGGCCATGGGTTAATTATACCATCTATTCTGCAAACAGACAATTTCATTAATCATATCCTGATATTCTCTACTTCATCCTGAGCAGAGGGCCTTGCCGATAAAGTCTTGCGGGCTGCGGGATCGTCTTTCCAGCAATCGATTCTGAGCATACCCTCGTTCCGGAATTTTGTATGATAGGCTATTATGTTTGCCGCCAGCGATACCAGCCTGTCATCAGCACTGCCCCTCAGTATTGAAAACGGCCCCTGGTGGTCTGTCAGTTTGAATAAAACGTCTCCGGGCCTTGCCAGCTCCTGGAGGAGCGCGTTGTCGTCCTTGTCCCTGCCGATGACCAGTTTCGCCTCTTCCGAGATCCGGAAATGCCTTCCGGCCGTCAATAACCTGAGATTATCCACGCTGAGCTCGTCATGCGCAATCAGGTCCCTGACCCTTTTGGTAAACCCCGGGTCCGTCAGCAGACAGCCGCCGGCGGGGTTCGGGAACTCTTTTATGCCGAACTTCGCGGCCAGCGCAAATTGCGGCTTTCTGGAGCGGCCACGGATATCGAGAAGTTTTTCCCTGTCAACGGCCCCTTCTTTTTCAGCAGCTGTGGGGTCAAGGAGTTTTGCCGAAAGCGGCCTCAGCAGGATGCCTTTTACGCCGGCCTGTTTTTCGATCAGGTTCAGGGCGTCCAGGCGCTGCGACATCGGGCGCTCGCCGAGCACTTCGCCCGTCACAAGAAAAGAGGCGCCGACCTTTTCCATATAAGCCTTTGCTTTTTTAAGCATGAATATCTTGCAGTCGATGCATGGGTTTATATTCGCGCCGTAGCCGTGTTTCGGGTTTTTCAGTACATCCAGGTATTCTTCGGTAATATCGATAACGTCGAGCGGGACCTTCAGTGCGGCAGCGGCCTTTGTCGCGGAGTTAGCGCCGTCCCTTACAGCACAGGCGCAGAAATCAATGGAGAAATTAACGGCGTGGACCTCGACGAGCTGCTCCTGCAAAAGCCTGATAGCCAGTATGCTGTCGAGCCCCCCGGAAAGAAGCGCCAACGCTTTTTTATTCATTATTTCGAAGCCTTTTCAGCCAGTCTTTGATCTTTGCCTCGTAGCCCATTGTCGTCGGGAAATAGTACACTTTCCCGGATGGTTTATACTCCTGCTTTACGTAATGGTCCTTGTAATCGTGCGCGTATTTATATCCTTCGCCGTGGCCGAACGCCTCCGAATCGAGATTAGCGTCCTTCAGGTGGTTCGGCACGTCGAGGACCTTCCCCTCTTCTACATCTTTCAGCGCGGCCTCTATACCCAGGTAGCTTGCGTTCGACTTCGGCGCGCACGCGACATAGACAGCGGCCTGCGCGAGCGGGATACGCGCCTCGGGCATGCCGACGAATTCCGAGACCTGCAGCGCGGCATTCGCGACGACGAGCGCCTGCGGGTCGGCATTGCCGACGTCCTCAGCAGCGCATATGACGATCCTGCGCGCGATGAACCGCGGATCCTCGCCGGCATAGATCATCTTAGCCAGCCAGTAAAGCACGGCGTCCGGGTCGGAACCGCGCATCGATTTTATGAATGCCGATATGGTGTCGTAGTGCCCGTCCTCGTCCTTATCATACACGACGGCTTTTTTCTGTATCGATTCTTCGGCGACCTTCATTGTGAAATGTATCTTCTTGTCTTTTCCGGCGGGCGTAGTGAGCGTGCCGATCTCCAGCGCGGATAATGCGCGTCTGGCATCACCTTCCGAGACTTTCGCAAGATGATCGAGCGCGTCCTTGTCTATATCCACGGGTATCTTGCCCAGTCCTCTTTCCTTGTTAGCGAGGGTGAGTTTGAGTATTTTCACAATATCTTCGTCGGAGAGTTTTTTGAACTCGAAGACCTGCGAGCGGGACAGGAGAGCGGCATTCACATAGAAGAAAGGATTGTGGGTCGTGGTGCCTATAAGGACCGGGTTACCGGCCTCGACGTCAGGCATGAGGACGTCCTGCTGAGCCTTGTTGAAACGGTGGATCTCGTCTATCAGCAGGATCGTGCGCCGGCCATCGATCGACTCGCGCCGCTTGGCCTGGTCGATGATCTTGCGCATATCGGCCACATTGTTCGACGCGGCATTGATCCTTTCGAAATACGATTTCGTCCGGTCGCTTATGATAAGCGCGAGCGTCGTCTTGCCGCAGCCGGGCGGGCCGTAGAGCACAACGGATGATATCTTATCGGATTCTATAAGGCGTCTGAGGAGCTTGTCGGCGCCGAGGATATGCTCCTGCCCGGTGAAGTCGTCCAGAGACCTCGGCCTCATCCTTGCGGCAAGAGGCAGAGTTTCGACGGATTTTTTATCGTTCCCTGAAAAAAGGTCCATTGGATCCCTGTGTTTACGTAGCAGCTGGCTTATTTTTTGCGGTATTTTTTATTAATACTGTTTATTATTTTTTTTCCTAATAGCTGCCCCGGCTGTTCGATCAGATAAAATGTTATTGTCGACATAGCGGCGGACAATGCCAGCGAAACAATAAACAGCAAGAGCGCGTGGGCTACCGGCGAATTGCTGACTATCATTTTCATCTTTGCAGAACAGGTCAAAGCTGCAATATTGATCGCAAAAAAATGTGTAAGGTATAAACTATAGCTGATCTTCCCGATATACCGCGTAACGGGGTTGACAAATAACGGAGCTTGCCATAAGGATAGTCCCCATGCCAGCAGCACAAAAGCCATCCCGAACAAAAAATGTACGGGTATCAATCTCACTTGCCAATTGAGCCCGGATACGCACATCCAGAGAGATACGGCTATCAGTAACCCTGCCGTGACAATATCATTTCTGCTGGCCGCGGGGCCACGCTCCTCCGAGGCCCTGCTCGCCAATGCGTCTTTGGTGACAAAATACAATATGAAGCCCAGCGCAAATATCATAAACTGATTGGGGAACCAGCAATACCTGAAATCTTCTATCAGCCCATTGATCCAGGAAGAATATTTATTATGATATACGGACATCAATATTGTTTTGGTGAGGCTCCATATTATTTTTGATGCCACAAGAGAGGTGAATACTAAAATGATCGCGCGCCTGAGAGATGTTATATATTTGAAAAGTGCCGGCAAGATAATATAGAAGGTCATTTCCGCCGCGATAGTCCAGTCTCCCGGCACTACGCTGTTTATCGAATATATTGACCACCCGTGGATAAAGAAAAAAGTTGCCGCTATCTGTGATAGGTCGATTGTCGGGGGAGGCCCGCTCCATCCTATATTTCGAAAGCAGACATAAAACAGCATTGCCGCCCAGAACATAGGAGCAATACGAAATATCCTTCTGATAAAATAATTCAATATCGGGCGTGGCTCTGCTGCAGATCTGGATGAAAGCGATGCCAGCAGGGTAAAGGCCGATATAACAAAAAATAGCTGTACTCCGTATTGCCCATTATTCGTTATATTGCTTAACCATCCCGGCAGGTGCGGCACTTTCTGGCCTACGTGGACAAGTATGACTCCCAGGATAGCCCAGCCGCGCAGCGCATCTATAAAATCATAGCGTCTTATTCCGGATACCGTTTTATCTTTATCCATCAAATTGTCGTTCCATCCCCGCGTTTATCGACGGCCTATAGGGCCTGACTTATTTTCGGATACCATGCAATATTAACAATTTTTTCCAAGCGCCATTTCTGGTTTCTCGATATGTTTTATGGAAATCTTACTATCTATCGTAATGGACAAAATTAAAAAATCCCCGCAAATGCCGTGTGAGATTGAATTATCTTGACCCTGTTATGTACAGGTGGGTGCCCTCGGACAAGCACCGAAGTGCCCGCCCAGTCAGGCTCCCTAGTTTAGTGCTAATGGCTCAAGATTCTTCATCTAAATCACGCGCACCGCAGGGATTTGGTTGCAATCGTTAAACTTTCGGCAACCACCCTCCGAAGCATTCATTCTATTACGCATTGAATGCGAAGGAGGATTACCTATAATGAAGTATATCACGGATTTTTCTAAAATCAACATTCCTGCGGATGTTATGCCCTGAGCTTCGCTCCGAATTTCTCCTCAAGCGTTCTAAGGATAGCCTCGTGGACACGCGAGACCTCTTTTTCTTCAAGGGTCTTCGACGGATCCTGGTATTCGAGCCGGTAGGTGAGGCTCACCTTGCCGTCGGAGATCTGTTTTCCGGCATACCTGTCCGTCAATTTTATGCTTTTAAGTATGTCGCCGGCCGACATCTTTACCAGGCGCATCAATTCGGAATTCAGAACATCGGGAGGCACGAGGATGGATATGTCGCGTAAGACGGATGGGTACCTGGGTATATTTTTAAATTTCTTTTCCAGGTCGACATGTTCCAGGACGTCGTCGACACAAATTTCCGCCATGTAGACGTCATTTTTTATATTAAAATCTTTCGACAGCTTCTTGTTTATCTTACCGATAACGCCCACCTGTTTACCGCCTATTTCTATAGATGCCGAGGACGAGCGCTCAAAACCTTCGCGTTGCGCGTGTTTAAAATCGGCGCCTGTTATCCCGAGCCCGGAGAAGAGCTCTTCCGCCATGCCCTTCAGGTCAAACAGGGTAACGCTCCGTGAGCCTTCGAGCCAATTGGACATTTCTCCGCTAACGCCTATCGAGAGATGGCGTTTTTCGTCGAATTTGTTTTCGCCCTTTTTTAAATATACCCTGCCCAACTCGAAAAGCCTGAGGTCCTTTGTCTTCCTGTTCATGTTCCACAGCATCGATCCGAGCATCCCCGTTATCAGGCCGGGCCGCATCATCTCCTGCTCGCTCGTCAAAGGGTTCAGTATCTCGACGCAACCTTCCTCCGCGATGCCGGATGCAACCGCCAATTTTCTGCTTATAAGGCTGTAGGTTATTATCTCGTCGGCGCCAAGGCCCGAGAGGGTCTTCCGTATTATTTTTTCTATCGCCATTTCCGCCGGCATTCTCGTCGGTTGCTCCGTTATTTCCGGTATGGTCGCGGGTATCCTGTCGTAACCGTATATGCGCGAAACCTCTTCGATAAGGTCTATTTCACTATTCAGGTCATGCCTGAAAGCGGGCACTTCCAGCTTTATCTTTTCCCTGGAAGACTCTTTTATCGTAAGCCCCAATGCGGTTAATATTTTTTTGACGGTCGTGACGGGAATCTCCAGGCCCAATATTTTATTAAGCCTTCCGTAATTCAACTCCGCGCTCTTTTTTATCTGCCTCTTATCTCCTATATCGACAAACCCGCCGAGGTCTCCGTCACAGAGCTCGTATATAAGCATCGATGCCCTGTCGGATGAATACGCTATATTAGACGGGTCGACCCTTCTTTCGAACCTGTAGCTCGATTCGGTCGATATGCCGAGCTTCCTCGAAGTCCTCCTTACGGATATCGGATCGAAATACGCGGCTTCCAGTAATATGTTCTTCGTCGATGCCGTGACTTCCGTGTCGATGCCGCC
>JAKLDX010000079.1 GCA_022703295.1 Candidatus Omnitrophota bacterium | reverse complement strand
AGCCTTATGGGCCAAAAGCGCAGAACCCCGGAGAACTGCCGAAGGAAGAGATCTTTAAGTCGAGCGAAGAGAAGACCGAGCTCATGAATAAAAGGAGCGAACTTTTAAAGAAGATAGGAACCGAAATAGTCGCATCGCCCGGACCTATAACTATCGAGGAGTTCCAGAAAGGTATTGTTTACACTTCATGGAAGTCGGACGAGCTTGCCACAGAAGCGTCGGATTGCAGCCTGATATATCTGTCGCGGTTAGGCGTCAAGGAGATAGGCCTGATGGCCGTCTGGTACCAGGCGGATGCCGCTTCGAAGAAGATATATACGGATCCGGAAAAGACTACGACTGATGAATCTCTGGGCCACGCGATAAACGTGATGCATGAGCTTGGCATGAAAGTGATGCTGAAGCCGCATGTGGATCTGGCGGACGGAGAGGTGCGGACCAACATAATCCCGAGCGATGAATGGTTCGCAAGCTATAAGGATTGCATTCTGCACTTCGCGCGGCTTGCGGCAAAATACAATGTAGAGCTTCTCTGTATAGGTACGGAGTTATCGAATACGACCACGGAGAAATGGAAAACCCAGTGGCTGGATATCATCGCCGCGATAAGGGCCGTCTATAAAGGACCGATAACGTACGCGGCAAATTGGGATGAATATGACGGCGTCTCGTTCTGGCCGGCCGTCGATTATATAGGAATGGACGCGTATTTTCCGCTTACTGACAAGATAAACCCTCCGAAAGAAGAACTCATAAAAGGCTGGGAAAAGAACGCCGATGTTATAGAGGCGTGGCTTAGAACGAGCAAGTTGGATAAGCCCGTTATATTCACGGAGGTCGGATACGATACCATAGAAGGTTCGAACAAGCAGCCATGGCGCGTGCTGCCGACTTTGGCAAAATACAAAGAGAGCCAGGACGAACAGGCAAACTGTCTTGAGGCCCTCTTCACCGTGCTTTCGAAGAGGACCTGGTTCAAAGGATTCTACTGGTGGAATTACTTCCCTAGGCCCGACATAGGCCCGCTTGGCTACACTCTCCGGGGTAAAAAAGGCGAGAAGATTCTTGTTGAGTGGTTCGGTAAACTGAAATAGGAAAAATTTAGCCGTAAGTTGTAAGCTATAAGCGATAAGTCAAAAAAGTTTTAAGCTTAAAGCTTACAGCTTAAAACTTATAGCTTAACAATGCGAATCCTAGTTATAGAGGACGAGAAGAAGATTGCCGATTTCATTAAGCGCGGCCTTAAAGAGGAAGGCTATGCCGTAGATGCCGCTTATGACGGGCAGGAAGGGTTCTTTTTAGCCAAGACGAACGAATACGACCTAATCCTTCTGGACCTGATGCTCCCCAAGATGGACGGGCTGACCCTGTGCAAAAAATTAAAAAGCGAGGGGAAGCTTGCCCCTGTCATAATGATTACCGCAAAAGATACCGTGGCGGATAAAGTCACCGGGCTGGATTCCGGCGCCGACGATTATCTCACAAAACCCTTTGCATTCGAAGAACTTCTTGCCAGGATACGCGCTATATTGAGGAAAAAGGACGCCGCGGTGGCGAACAAGCTGCAGGTAGAAGGCCTCTCCCTGGACCTCATGACGCATAAAGTGACTCGTGCCGGCAAAGAGATAGAATTAACAGCCAAAGAATATTCTCTCCTCGAATTCCTTATGCGTAATGCCGGATCGGTCGTCACAAGGACCATGATATCCGAACATGTATGGGACCTGGACTTCGACACGTTCACGAATGTCATAGACGTCTACATAAACTATCTGCGGAAAAAGATCGACGAGCCTTACGAAAAGAAGCTCATCAAGACGGTCAGGGGCCGGGGATATATAATAAAAGGTTAAATGGTGTTCGCAAAATCTATACGTTTCAAGATAACCATCCTGTATATGGCGATACTTGCCGTGACGCTGACCTCTTTCAGCGGCATGCTTTATCACAATGTAAGCACCGGCTTGCATGAGAACATGGACACACTTCTCAAATCATCCGCGGGTGGCGTTGAGCAGGCCATAGATACCTATTGGCAGGCTTCGAATATTGAGGCAATAGAAAGAGGAGAAAAGCCCGAAGCCTTAAGAAAAAGACGGAATTATAACTTTTCGAAGATAGCCCATAGATGGGTTAAACAGGAATCCACCGATCCGCGGCTGCTGGATATCATAATCCAGATATTTGATACCGACGGAAATGCCATCGCCTCCTCGAAAAATACGCAAAACATATCCAAAATACCCGACAGCGATTTCATATCCGTTCTTCAGGGTAAACCGCGTTTCGACACCATAAATTCAAACGGCGCTTTTGAGGCGATGAAACTAAGGATATTCACTACGCCCGTGTTTGAAGGCGAGAAGGTCGCATATATAGTCCAGGTGGCCAGCCCTCTTTCCTCAATAGAGGTGGCGCTGAATAAATTAAAAGTGACATTATTTATTTTATTCCCCTTAACCGTTTTGATTACCGGTGTCATGGGCGCCTTTCTCGCAAAAGCCACGCTTCATCCTGTTGACAGTATGATACATACGATACACCAGATAACAGCCGAGAATATGAAGTTGCGCCTGAAGGTGCCGGAAACAAAGGATGAGATACAGCACCTGGCCGAGACTTTCAACGATATGTTGAAAAGGCTCGAAAGCGCCTTTTCATCGCAGAGGCGCTTGTTCGAAAACCTGTCGCATGAGCTGAAAACACCTCTCACTATATTGAAAGGGGAGTTCGAGGTGGTCCTGAGGAAGCTCCGGACGCAGGAAGAGTACAAGGATACGCTTGCAAGTGCCCTCGAGGAGATAAACAGGATAGCGAAGTTGGCCGAGAACCTTCTCTTGCTGGCGAGGTTCGATTCGAAAGAATCTTTTCCCGAGAAGAGGGCTCTGGAGCTTAATGCCCTGACGCAAGCCGTCATTAATAATATAAAGGGCCTGGCGGAACTGAAAAATATCAGGATGAATTTCAAGAAGGCGGGTAGCGACATGCTGCTGACCGGGGACGAGAGCCAGCTGAAGACCCTTATCCTGAATATACTGGATAACGCGGTCAAATATACGCCTAATAACGGCATTATAAATATCGCGCTTTATAAAGACGATGCTGCTACAGCCAAAATAAGCATCGATGACAACGGTGTGGGTATCCCCGGCGAAGAATTGGCGCATGTATTTGACAGGTTCTACCGGGCGGATAAATCGCGCAATAGTACAGGATTCGGATTAGGCCTTAGTATAGCAAAATCCATAGCTGAGGCTCATAAAGGGGCAATAGATGTGAAAAGCAAGCCTTCCGGCGGCACCATATTCACAATTTCCCTGCCTTTGTCGTGATAGGGCCCCCAGTAAATTTGATTAGAAATTTTTAATATTCATCTAACGATAATTTAACCTTTTATAATGTATAATTGAGGTGAAAATCGAAAGGAGGGCACCATGAGAAAGCTATTAGCATTACTGGTAGCGATGATTATGGTAGCAGCAGTAACTAGCCTATCGCACGCCGAAGAGACAAAGGTCCTTTTCGGATTCGAGAAAGATGCGCAGGGTTGGGAAATACCGGAATGGGCACTGGAACAGGAAGACCATGTAGCGAAGTCCGTTGAGCAGTCAAAAGACTTTGCTTCCGAAGGCCAGGGTTCATTAAAAGTGATGGCGGCGTTCCCCGGTAAAGTATGGACATCTTCATTAGTCGAGGATTTTGAGTATTTTGATTGGACACCGTATAAAGCCATATCGGTAGATATCTACATACCGAAGGAAGCTCCGGTTGGGCTGAAAGCCAAGATAGTTTTGACTGTCGGCGAAAGCTGGAAGTTCACGGAAATGGCCCGTTCGGTAGCGCTTGTCCCAGGGCAATGGGTTACAGTTACCGCTAATCTTCTTCCCGGCAGCGAAGACTGGAAGAGGACCGTAGTCGATGATAATTTCAGGAAAGACGTTCGTAAGGTAGCGGTCAGGGTAGAGAGCAACAAGAAGCCGGAATATAGCGGCCCAATCTACATTGATAACTTTACAGTGACTAAAGCATAAATAGTTGTTTTAACACAGTCGTTAGCCGCTATCTGAAAATGGTGGCTAACGACTGATTTATTTTGATTTAATTATATGGTTATTGTATAATAAGACAAATTTTTAGCTTAAAACACTAGTGGGCACAATAACTTAAGGGGCTATTAATGTTAAATAAGATAAGGATGTCCGCAAATTCGATAGCAATCGTAGGCATATTCTCTATGCTTGCGTTTTTAATATCGCCCTCCGCTGCCTGGGGTAAGGATCTTAAAAAATGCGAATTCCAGAAGGGAATGTGTTTTGTCACGTGGAGCGCCAATAAGTATTCCACCGATGCATCTGACGCATCGATGAAAGAGGTAAAGCTCCTTGGGACAAAGTGGGTCAGCATACTCATCACCTGGTACCAGGAGAACTGCTCTACGTCAAAGATATACCCTGCCGAAAGAACCCCTACCGATGAAAGTTTGATACACGCCATCAAGACAGCTCATTCGCTCGGTATGAAAGTCATGATAAAGCCCCACCTGGATATAGTTGATACTTCCAATGGTACATGGCGCGGCGATATTTGCGTTTCCGAGCCGGAATGGAAATTGTGGTTTGAGAACTACCGGGATTTTATCGTTCATTATGCCAAGATTGCCCAGGAGAATGACGTAGAGATGATATGCGTGGGGACCGAGTTATCGTCTATCTCCACAGTTAAACCGGAAATGTGGAAAGAGATAGTCATCAAGCCGGTAAGAGCCGCTTATAAGGGGCCGCTCACATATGCGGCTAATTGGGACGAAGAATACAGGCATGTCTCTTTTTGGGATGCGCTGGATTATATAGGTATAGACGCTTATTTCCCTCTGTCCGAGAAAGATGAGCCGAACCTGGAAGAGATAACGAAGGGCTGGGACCAATGGGTGAAAGATATCGAGGAACTGCAGAAAAAATATAATAAGCCGGTCATATTCCCGGAAGTGGGTTATTGCAGCGCTGACGGCACTGCGAGGACGCCATGGGAAGAGCTTGCCGCGGGGAAAGTAAATTTAAAGCTGCAGGCAGATTGTTATGAGGCCCTTTTCCAGACTTTCTGGACGAAGCCGTGGTTTTACGGGATGTACTGGTGGAGGTGGGGTACAGACACCAGGTTCGGAGGTCGCGGCAACAGGGGATACAGCCTCCAGAATAAGCCGGCAAAGGATGTCGTGAAAAGCTGGTATGGAAAGAGCGTGCCTAAAAAGACCCCCTTCAGCTTCTAAAAAAATTTATGAGAATATTAAAGATATTTTTTATTCTTTTCATAATCTTTTGCTATCCCTGCCTACCGCAATATCATTCCTACGCCAAAGAACAAGTCATATTCAGTTTCGAAAAAGACCCTCAGGGGTGGGAATTACCCGATTGGGCGTTCGATAAAAAAGATCATGTTGGCAGACAGGTGAGTGTCTCTGAGTTCCAGGCAAGCGACGGTAAATATGCCCTGGAACTTTATTCGGAATTTACCGCTGTGCCAACCTGGCAGGGCTCTTATATCGAACGCGTTATGGATGTGACCGATTGGACGCCGTTCAGCTATCTGTCCGTCGATATATTTTTGCCTAAGAATGCCCCCAGGGGCCTGAGGGCAAAGATAATATTGACCGTAGGCCCTGAATGGAAATGGACGGAGATGAGCAGGACCATACCTCTTGCTCCGGGCGAGTGGACGGTTATCAAGGTTGACCTCACCCAGAACAGCATGTCCTGGAGAAGGTTCATAGACGATAGTTTCAGATCCGATGTGAAGAAGCTCGGCGTGAGAATAGAATCCAACGGCAAGATCGCATATAAGGGGCCGGCTTATATCGATAACGTAAAACTGTCGAATTAGCTGTAAGCTTTAAGCTATAAGCCGTAAGCTTAAAGCTTCTTTAGCTTATCGCTTATAGCTTACAACTTATAGCTAAAAATCTAGAGGAGAGAACTTATGGTTGGA
>JAKLDX010000078.1:5744-5988 GCA_022703295.1 Candidatus Omnitrophota bacterium | reverse complement strand
CGAATCTATGCAAAATCATCTGAAGCGGCCCGAAGTGCGCGCGGCGCTGGACGGAGGCATAGGCAGCGAAACACGGTATTCGCCCACCCTTAAAATAAATATGTTATATGTAGCAGTGCCTATAAAACGTTCGGGCGAGATCATAGGCATAGTGCGGCTTGCGCTTAGCCTGGAAGGAGTGCAGAAGACGCTTTTTGGCATACGAAAGATCGTAATATCGGGGATGGCCTTCGCGCTTGCCTTC
>JAKLDX010000078.1:0-5734 GCA_022703295.1 Candidatus Omnitrophota bacterium | reverse complement strand
CTTCGCTTTATTGCTGGGGTATATACTGGCGGAGAGGACGATCAGGCCGATAAACAGGATGATAGATGTCTCCCGCAGATTCGCCGAAGGCGATTTCAGCCGAAGGATAGTCTGCACCTCGCAGGATGAAATAGGTCAGCTGGCCTCTACGCTGAATAAGATGGCGCAGGATATAGAGACCAAGATCGGGGAGGTCGGCGAGCATAATCAGCAGCTTGGGGCAATTTTTAGCAGCATGATCGAAGGGATAATCGTGGTCGATAAGTCCGGGCGCATAGCCTCTATAAACCCCACCATAGAAAAAATATTTGATATCAAAAGAAAGGACGTAGAAGGCAAGCATTTTCTGGAGGCCGTCAGAAATCATGAAATATCGGGGATCATCGAGGAAGTATTGCATGCCGGTTCGGGTGTCTCATCCGAGATAAGCCTTGTCCTGCCGGTGCAGAAGATATTTCAGGTTAATGCCGTCCCCATTTTTGATAATAAAAATATATCCGGCTGTCTTGTAGTTATACATGATATAACCGAGATACGCAGGCTGGAGACCGTTCGCAGTGATTTTATTGCCAACGTTTCGCATGAATTAAAGACTCCCCTTACTTCCATCAAAGGTTTTGTTGAAACGCTTCTTGACGGAGCGCTGGATGAAAAAGAGAATAGCCACGAATTCCTTAAAATAGTGTATGACCACGCCGAACGGCTCAATAACCTTGTAAATGACCTGCTTTCCCTTTCGTATCTGGAATCTAAAGATATAATCCTCAAAAAGTCCGTTTTTAACCTGCGGCAGCAGGTAGAAGAAGTTATCCTGGGGTTCGGTAGCCAGTTAAAGAAAAAGAATATAAAGATATCGGACGAGATACCTCATAATATTTCCATAAGCGCTGACAAAAACAGGATAGTTCAGGTGCTTACAAACTTTATTGATAATGCGATAAAATTTAACAGAGAGAAAGGCACTATAAGGATCCTCAATGAAGATGCCGGTGCAAAAATGAAAATACTCATTGAAGATTCGGGTGTAGGCATTCCGGAAAAAGATATTCCGCGTATTTTCGAAAGATTTTACAGGGTCGACAAGGCACGTTCGCGCGAACTCGGCGGAACAGGATTGGGTCTTTCCATAGTTAAGCATATAGTAGAACTTCACGGCGGAGAGGTCGGCGTCCAGAGTTCCGAGGGCCTCGGCTCCAAATTTTGGTTTACTCTTCCTAATAAATAGACACGACCATCCTTTTAAAACTTTACTTATATTTAACCTCTTCTTGAAGAGTATTTAATGTGGATAATATATACTTTCTCCGTAAGATAAATGGCTCACAAATTTAAAAGGAGGAAGGTGTGCACAAAAAAATAGTTATACCGATAGTCTTGACATTGTTTTTAGTGGAAGCAGCCTTTCCGGTCTACGGATACGATAAAGGCGATTTTCAGATTTGGAATACAGATTATGAAGATATTAGAATCGCTAAAGGCGTGAAGCTTTCCATGGAGCAGGAGTTCCGTTTCGGCGAGAACGCGAGCGAGTTCTATTATCAACACTATGAATGGGGGTTTGTTTACGGTTTCGATAAGATGCTCGATATAGGCCTTGGCTACCGTCTGGTATATGAAAAGGTTAAGCGTAAATGGATGGAAGAAGACATGCCTATTGCAAATGCCACTTTTAAGTTCGACCTTTGGAAATTTAAACTCGATGACCGCAACCGCCTCGAATACCGCCATTTCAGATATAAGGATGACTCTATCCGTTATCGGAATAAGGCTACGTTAAAGTTACCGGTAGATTTCAAGGGGATAACATGCTCACCGTATATTTCAGACGAAATATTCGTATCTTCAAACGGTACCGGATATAATGAAAACAGATTTTTTTCAGGAATGGAATTTATTTTAACAAAATACGTAAAGACTGATATCTATTATCTGCTTAAAAGTAACAGGATAAAGGGCAGCAAGTGGACCGACGCCAATGTTCTCGGCACGAAAATCAAAATAGCGTTTTAAGATTTTACACGGATTTAACATCTATATAATATTACCGTAACATATGGGTGGTATAATTTTAAAAGAAAAGGAGAAAGAGATGTTTAAAAAAGGATTATTGATCTTACTTGCATTTGTGATATCAGCATCTGCTTTTGCGGCAAAAAACGAAAACTCGATACAGGTTAAGGGGTCTGATACCATGGTCAACCTTGCGCAGGCCTGGGCCGAGAAGTATATGGAAAATAGCCCGGGTGAATTGATTGCTGTTACAGGCGGAGGTTCCGGAACAGGATTTTCGAGTCTTATCAGCGGGACCTGCAACATCGCGATGAGCTCAAGGAGCATCAAGGAGAAAGAGATCGCTCTCGCCAAACAGAAAGGCATAGATCCGAATGAAATAAAGGTTGCGCTTGACGGGCTGGCAGTCGTCGTGAACCCTTCGAATCTCATCGATAAACTGACAGTTGACCAGCTTGCTGCGATTTTCACAGGCAGGATCATGAACTGGAAGGAGATTGGCGGGAAGGATGAAAAAATTGTTATACTATCCAGAGAAGTTAATTCCGGCACTCATGTTTATTTCAAAGAACATGTGATAAGGAAAAACAATCCTAACTCCAAAGAGGAATTTGCCCCTTCCGCGCTGATGTTGTCGTCTTCGCAGGCGATTGCTGATGAAGTTGCCGGTAACCCGGCCGCGATAGGATATTATGGCATGGGTTATATTTCTCTCAAACAAAAGCCTGTAGCCGTTGCGAAGGATGAAAAATCGGAATATATTAAACCTTTAATAGAAAATGTCCTTGATGGAAAGTATCCCATATCCAGGCCGCTTTTTCTTTATACAAACGGTACGCCGGAAGGGCTCACCAAGAAATTTTTAGATTTCACGCTTTCCAGGGAAGGACAGGGTATAGTACTGGCCACCGACTTTGTGCCGGTTAAAAAGTAAGTTGTTATAGAATACGGGAGATCATGTGCGAAAGGTAAAAGAATTCATCATAGAAAAGCTGATCCTTCTCTGCGGCCTTGCTTCAATACTTTTCGTAACGCTGATCTTTCTTTTTTTGCTGAAGGAAGGGATCGAGGTCTTCAAGTCCGTAGGATTTTTCAAATTTCTTTTCGGCAAAAGCTGGTATCCCATTTCCGAACCGCCGCAATTAGGCATACTTCCTCTGATACTAGGCTCTCTTCTGGTTACGATAGGTGCGGCGGTAATATCAATACCGATAGGCATAGGATGTGCCATATATATAGCCGAGATAGCTCCTCAAAAATTAAAAGAGATACTTAAGGCGGGAATAGAATTATTAGCGGCCATACCGAGCGTTGTCCTGGGGTTTATCGGGATGGTAACGCTCGTTCCGCTGGTTAAAAGTGTTTTTCATCTGCCGACAGGCCTGACGGCGCTATCCGGAGCGATAATGCTCGCGTTCATGGCTATGCCGACGATCGTATCGATCGCGGAGGATGCCTTCTATTCGGTACCGAAAACATATAAAGAAGGCGCGCTGGCATTGGGCGCGACGCATTGGCAGACGATATGGCGCGTGCTGCTGCCGGCCGCGTCAAGCGGCATACTGGCCGCCGTGATGCTCGGGATCGGAAGGGTAATAGGCGAGACTATGGCTGTGATGATGATAACCGGAAATGCCGCCGTTATCCCTCACAGCATTTTTGTGCCGGTGCGGACACTAACAGCCACTATCGCAGCCGAAATGGGTGAGGCGGTCGTGGGGAGTGAGCATTATTTCGCGCTATTCGCAATAGGAATCGTTTTATTTGTTATAAGTTTTGCAATCAACGTAACGGCGGACCTATTTTTGCACAAACGACAATAATGAGAAACCCATACAGAACACAAAAAATAGCTTTTTTTCTTTTATTGCTGGCGACCCTTTTAATAGTTGTGCCGGTTGGCCTTATCGTTGTCATTATTATACAGAAAGGGCTGCCGGCTATTAATTGGCAGTTCCTCTCAGATATCCCGAGGCAGGGGATGCGTGCCGGAGGAATATTTCCTGCCATAGTGGGAACGCTTTATCTGGTAACGGGGGCTATAATATTTGCGCTGCCGATAGGATTGCTTACGGCTATATATTTAAGCGAGTACTCAAAAGATAATACGCTGACACGGCTTATAAGACTTGCCATAGTAAATCTTGCCGGTGTGCCTTCGGTTGTATACGGCCTGTTCGGCCTTGCGCTCTTCGTTATATTTTTTAAATTTGGAGCGTCCATTCTTTCGGGATCACTTACCTTGGGCATAATGATCCTGCCTGTCATCATTACTGCATCGCGCGAGGCGCTGGAAAGCGTCCCGCACTCTTTCAGGGAAGTCAGCCTCTCTTTGGGGGCTAGCAAATGGCAGACCATCAGACATATCGTTCTTCCTAATGCGATACCGGGGATTTTAACAGGGACTATTCTGGGCCTGGGCCGCGCCGCTGGCGAGACAGCGCCGATCCTGTTTACTGTAGCAGCCTTCTATCTTCCGCAGCTGCCGGATTCCATATTCGATCAGGTAATGGCCTTGCCGTACCACCTTTACGTCATTTCAACTCAGGTGCCGAATGTCAATGAAAAGGTGCGTTACGGTACGGCTTTTGTGCTTTTAGCGCTCGTGCTTTGCATGAACCTTATAGCGGTAATAATACGGTCAAAGTTCAGGAAGAAGAAAAAATGGTGAAGCTAGAGACTCACGATCTGAATATATGGTTCGGGCCTGCCCATGTTATAAAACAGGTGAATGTGGAAATACAGGCCAATGAGATATTGAGTGTGATAGGGCCTTCTAATAGTGGCAAGACAACTTTTTTAAGGACGCTTAATCGGCTGAATGATCTGAGCGCAAATTATAAGATATCGGGAAAAGTAGAACTGGAAAGAAAGGACATATACGCCTTCGACGTAGAACTGTTACGGCGTAAAATAGGAATGGTATTTGCGTTGCCCTTGCCACTGCCGCTTTCCATATTCGAAAACGTGGCTTATGGCGTCAGGGTTACCGGTATCAAAAATAAAAAGAAGCTCAATGAGAAAGTGGAATCAGCGTTAAGGCAGGGCTATCTGTGGGAAGAAGTCAAAGACAGGCTGGATGAATCGGCCTTCAAATTATCAGGCGGACAGCAGCAGCGCCTGTGCATCGCCAGGACTCTGGCAGTCGAGCCGGAAATAGTACTCTTCGACGAACCATGCTCGGGGCTTGACCCGATCTCTACCGCTAAGGTCGAAGACGCGATGGTCGAATTGAAAAAGAAATATACGATAGTCCTGGTCACGAATAACGTTAAACAGGCAGCAAGAGTGGGTGACAGGACCGCCTTCTTCCTGAGCGGCGAACTCATTGAAATCGACAAGACAGACAGGATATTTACCGCGCCGCGTGATAAACGGACCGACGGCTACGTTAGGGGAAAATTCGGATAATGGAAAAAGTAAACGCAAAAAATCTTAATCTTTGGTACGGGAGCTTCCATGCCCTCAAAAACATAAGCTCGTCTTTTGAGTCGAATAAGATCACGGCTATTATAGGTCCTTCCGGATGCGGTAAATCGACGCTTCTTCGTACGTTTAACCGGATGAACGACCTCATAGAAGGCGTGCGTACGGAAGGCGAGATCCTTATAGATGATGCGAATATACTTAATCCCAGGACGGATCTTGTTGCGCTGCGCAAAAAAGTGGGGATGGTATTTCAGCGTCCGAATCCTTTCCCGCTTTCCATCTACGAGAATATAGT
>JAKLDX010000077.1 GCA_022703295.1 Candidatus Omnitrophota bacterium | reverse complement strand
TAGTGAAGGCAAATACGAGATAGCGTTATATCTAACCATGGGGCGGCTCTTTATATTTAAGCCGCCCCTGCCGGGGAGGGCTTCTAAATGGGCGGCGGTATCAGGAAAAAGATCCTTATAGTCGACGACGAGATAGATTTTTTGAAGATGATGAAGTCCAGGCTCGAAGATCAGTATGATATCGTAACGGCTTCCGACGGTGAAGAGGCCCTGGCGATGGTGGAGACCGAGCATCCCGATGCGGTGCTCTTGGACCTTGTGATGGAAGGCATGGACGGACTGGAGGTGCTGAGGATAATACGTAAATCTAATAAAAACCTTCCGGTATTCATGATGACGGCTTTTTCGGATCTCGAAAGGGTTAGCGAATCCAATAAACTGAAATCTTCCGGTTTTATAGTAAAGACAGATAATATCGAGAAACAATTGAGGTGCATTCAAAGCGCCCTCGGTCTTTCGGACAAGTACCGGAAATAATTCCAGCATATTCTTTTTCCTTCCTGTGATATAATCATACACATGCAGGCTTTTATAGGATCATTCATTTTCGTTTTATTGGCGGAGATGGGCGACAAGACGCAACTTCTTGCCATGGCTTTCGCCGCCAAATATAAGGCTCGCCACGTCCTGACGGCGGTCTTCATAGCCACGCTTTTAAATCATTCTCTAGCTGTCCTTACGGGCCATTTTCTTACGGTAGTAGTGCCTATGTGGGCCATATCTTTTATGGCCGCCGTATCTTTTATAATATTCGGATTGTGGACACTGCACGGCGACAGCCTTCACGGTGAGGATAAAAGACCTACGCGCTTCGGTCCTGTGCTGACGGTCGCGATAGCTTTCTTCCTGGCGGAAATGGGAGATAAGACCCAGCTTGCTACTGTCAGTCTTGCCGTAAAATACAGGAATATGCTTCATGTGCTTTTCGGCACTACTTTTGCTATGGTGGCAGCGGATGCTGCGGGAATTCTATTGGGCGTAGTTATGCGAAAACACATCCCGGAGCGTGGTATAAAATGGCTTGCGGCTTCGACTTTTATAATATTCGGAATATCGGGTATATACGGCTCAATATTCGAAATTTTTAGTTCATTCTACGCTTGGTCGATTATGCTGTTAATTGTAGCCTTGACGGTTTATTTTGCGTACCGCATAGCCAGAAAGGAGCGGATATTTTGATCGATGCCTTTTTTGATTCAGTAAGACTGTTGCCTTTTTTGGCGCTGGTGTACTTTCTGGTAGGGTTCTTCGAATACCGTTACGGAGACCGCGTCAGCCATTATATAATGCGGTTAGGGATGCTGGGACCCGTGGCCGGAGCGTTATTCGGCTGCATACCCCAATGCGGTTTCTCTGTAGTTGCCTCGGCCTTATATGTAAAACGCCTTATATCTACGGGCACTCTTATAGCTGTTTTTTTATCAACATCTGATGAGGCAATACCGGTTTTGCTATCGATGCCGCATAAGGCTAGCATGGTCGCCGTTTTAATATTGATAAAAGTTATTATAGCTGTAGCCGTAGGAATCTTGGTGGATTATATAATACTTAGCTTTTTCAAATCCAACGCTGTTTCCGGGGCACCCGTCAAAACCTCTTATGGCGACGCTATGACGGGTCACTCGGGGTGTTGTTCTCACGGCCTTCATGATAAGCCTTCACGGCTTAACGCGCTTTTACTGCACCCATTATTACATACGGTTAAAATATTCTTATTTATTTTTGCCTTAACGGCTATTTTAAACTTTTCGATAGAAATCGTAGGCAGGCAAAAATTCGAATCTATATTTTTAGAAGGAAGCTTATTCCAGCCGGTATTCGCTTCCATAGTAGGCCTGATACCAAATTGTTTTGCCTCGGTATTCCTGGCCCAGCTCTTTGCGGACGGAGTGATCAGCTTTGGTTCTCTCGTAGCTGGCCTCTGCTCGGGCGCCGGACTTGGGCTTCTGGTGCTTATAAGGGATAATCAGGATAGACGCGATACATTGCGGATAATCGCGATACTTTTGGGCATTAGCATAATTTCCGGAATGGTTATACAATCGGCAGGAATATGGGGTGGTGTATGAAAAAATGTTCGCTTGTGCAGCTTAAGCCTGACAACAGGGCAAGGGTCGCCGAGATACACGGCGGAGATAACCTTCGCAACAGGCTGATGAGCATGGGAATATACAAAGGTAAAGAGCTGGTAAAATTAAGCCATATAGGTTTGAGGGGGCCTGTTGTAGTCAAGATCGGCAGAGGCATATTGGCTCTAGGTCATGGCGTGGCCGCGAAGATAATTTTGGAGCATGAATGATAAAAAAGATATACCTGATAGGTAATCCCAACGTGGGCAAGAGCGTTGTATTCTCGCGCCTGACCGGTGTGAATGTCGTATCTTCGAACTACCCCGGGACCACGGTGGAGATATCCAAAGGATTCCTTAAACTTAACGAAGATAGGATAGAAGTAATAGATCTGCCGGGCACATACTCGCTTGAGCCCACATCCAGGGCCGAAGAAGTCGCGGTTTCCATATTAAACGATAGCGTGAAAGAAGAGATGGTAGTTATAAATATACTGGATTCCACCAATCTGGAAAGGAATCTTCTTCTTACACTTCAGTTGATAGAGGCCGGTTTTCCCGTAATGGCATGCCTTAATATGTGCGACGACGCGGGTCATAGGGGCATCCATATAGATGTCGATAAGCTGGAAAATATTTTACAAATACCAGTGATATCCACATGCGCAATAACGGGGCGCGGCATAAGGATGCTTACGGAGCGTTTACCGCAAGCCCATCCCGCCGCAAGGGGGGCGCTGTCTAACGAGGACAGGTGGAAGGAGATAGGCAGGATAGTAGAATCCGTGCAGCGTCTGGAGCACCGGCACCATACGCTGAGAGAGATGGTAGAAGACGCCTCAGTCCGTCCGCTTGCCGGTTTCTTCATAGCGGCTTGCGTCTTGTACGCATCTTTTAAGATAGTGAGATTTATCGGGGAATCGATAATAAATAAAATAACCGACCCGTTCTTTTTGGGCATATACCAGCCTATGCTCGAAAAGCTGACCTCTTCCTTGGATAAGAAAGGGTTTTTATTTCACCTTCTGATAGGCGACCTGGTGGGCGGCACAATAGATTTTAAGCAATCTCTGGGGGTGCTTACCACTGCCCCGTATATAGAATTCGGCATGGTGCTCCCGTATATTATATCATTTTATCTTGTGCTGAGTGCTCTCGAAGATATAGGTTATCTGCCAAGGCTGGCAATATTGCTGGATAATTTATTGCACCGCATCGGACTCCACGGTTTTGCCGTCATACCGGTGCTCCTGGGTTTCGGATGCAATGTTCCTGGGATACTGGCTACCCGGGCTCTCGAGTCAAAGCGCGAGAGATTTATCGCTTCCACTATAATATCCATAGGGATACCATGCGTGCCGTTGCAGGCGATGATATTCGGGTTATTAGGTGCGTTCGGCGGGTTTTATGTCGCAGGAGTATATTTAACTCTCTTTTTTATAATACTGGTGCTTGGAATCGCCCTTAATCGTATAGTGCCGGGCTACAGCCCGGAGTTTTTACTGGAGATACCCCCGTACAGATTCCCTCCCATCGGCGCTCTTATTAAGAAGCTCTATTTGCGAGTCAGAGGTTTTTTAATAGAAGCCGTTCCGGTGGTATTGGGAGGCGTCTTATTGGTGAATGTGCTGTTGTATTTTAAACTATTTGACCTGGTCACTGCCATATCCGCACCTGTTATCCAAGGCCTTTTCGGCCTTCCGAAAGAAGCGGTTGTTGCGCTTGTCATAGGTTTTATAAGAAAAGATGTAGCGGTCGGCATGCTCATGCCGTTGGGCCTTTCGGTCAAGCAGTTATTTATCGGAACTACGCTTCTGGCTATATCTTTTCCCTGTATTGCGACATTCATTGTCATATGGAAGGAACTCGGGCTAAAAGATCTTGCGAAATCGACGTTTATAATGATGATCATCAGCCTCATAGTAGGTACCGCGCTCAATTTTCTTATATTAAGATAATCCGTAATTTAAAAACAGGAGAGGGTATGAAGGTGATGCCGCACCAAATAGCCGCCTTAGTCGGATCGGCGCTTCTGATGCTATCCGGTATGCTGAGATTTTTCCATTCAGGCAGTCCCAAAGAATTGGCTGTCGGGGTGCTCTATTTTATAGCTAACATAATAATATTCTGTTTGTAGCCATTCCGAAAAGATTTAAATGGATTTAAAAAAAAGAGCTATAGGTCTTATAGTATCGTTTGGGCTTGTAAGCCTTTTCGGCGATATAGTGTATGAGGGCGCGCGCAGCGTAAACGGGCCCTATCTTAAACTCCTTGCGGTCAACGCAGCCGCATTAGGCGTAATATCAGGTCTCGGGGAATTTTTGGGGTATGCCCTTCGTCTATTGTCGGGGTATATTTCCGACAAGACAAGGCATTATTGGTTCTTTACATTTTTAGGGTATGCTTTGCTCGCAAGCGCGCCTCTTCTATCGCTGGCCGGCGTATGGCAGACGGCCGCATTGCTTATGATATTTGAGCGTATAGGGAAGGCCGTTCGCAGTCCTGCCAGGGATACCATACTTTCACAAGCTAGCTTTAAAGTCGGGACCGGTTTCGGTTTCGGTCTTCATGAAGCGATGGACCAGGTGGGGGCCCTTGCGGGCCCCCTTATCTTCGCGGCCTTTTTTACCATCAGCGGCGGGGTAATAGGGATTTCGGACTATCATAAGGGCTACACATTTTTATGGATCCCTTTTTTAGCGGTTATGCTATGTCTCTTCTTTGCGTATCGCAGAGTTCCGCATCCTGAGTTACTGGAAACGGCTGCCAAAAACGATATCTCCGACAGACTTTCACCGGTCTTCTGGCTGTACACGGTTTTTACATTTATATCCACCTTGGGTTTTTGCAGTTTTATACTGATCGCATTTCATTTCAAATCCGCCGGAATACTTTCTGACGCGCAAATACCGTTTTTTTATGCCATAGCTATGGGGGTAGACGCGATAGCTGCTCTGGCGATAGGCAAACTATACGATATATTTAAAATAAATAACGGAAATCGAAATGCCGGGCTGATCCTTTTGGCGGCGGTGCCTCTTCTCGCGATTTTAGTGCCTATTTTTGTTTTTTCGAGGAATATGAACTTCGTAGTTACCGGCGTGGTAATATGGGGTATTGTGATGGGTATACAGGAGACTATAATGAGGTCTGCTATCGCAGATATAACTTCTCTAAAAAAACGCGGCACAGGCTACGGTATATTCAACACTATATACGGGCTTGCCGTGTTCCTGGGTAGTTCATTCATAGGTTTTATATATGACCGCTCTGTCTCTGCGATCATTCCGGCAGTTATCGTAATCGAGCTTGCCGCTATCGCGGTTTTTCTTATAATGAAGAGGCAGGCCGGTAGATAATGAGCGGACCGGCTAAAAAAAGATTCAAGCGGTCGGGTATATTTTACGTTTATATCGTAGAATGCTCGGATGGCACATATTATACCGGCTATACGCCTCACGTAAGAAAAAGAGTAAAACTTCATAATGCGGGAAGAGGCGCGAAATACACCCGTGACAGAAGGCCGGTCAAACTGGTATGGTTCAAAAAATATAGGTATTTCAAAAGGGCGTTCAAAAGGGAAATGGCTATCAAAAAGATGAGCCGCTCGCAGAAGGAAAAACTGATTATATAGTATAAGATATCCGGGAGAAAGTGAAGGTATGATAATGAAACAATGGTATGAAGCATTATTCGAGAATTATGCACGCAAATATGATAATGAGCCCTTTGTTCAGGGTACTGCAGGTGAATGTGATTTTATCGAGGAGGAGATTGCCCGCGATAAGTCCGTAAAGATCCTTGACATTGGGTGCGGTACCGGACGTCATGCGATTGAACTGACAAAGAGGGGATATATGGTGACTGGCGTTGACCTTTCTAAGAATCAGATAAAAAGGGCACGGGAAAAGGCACAAGAAGCAGGGGTGACGATCGATTTCCAAACACACGATGCCCGCAATCTTCCGTTTGACGCTATATTTGATCTGACAATTATGCTGTGCGAAGGC